>NZ_CAWNYS010000001.1:0-1846 GCF_963878295.1 Aeromonas sp. HMWF014
GCCACCGCCGGCCGCACCATCTCCGCCAGCAGATCCTGCCGATCGGCCAGTTGCTCCCGCAGCTTGCGGGCGATGGGAGGCAGCAGGTTGCGATCCCCGGCGATAGGGTGGGCATCGGCCAGGGTGGCAAGCCAGAGCAAGTCGGCCTCGCCCGCGTTGACGCAGGCCCGCTCAATCTCCTGTTGCCACTCGTTGACCTCTTTCACCCAGTTCGGGTTGTTGACCATCACCCGGCCGGGGCAGGGCGGATAACCGAGCCGTTCCAGCAGGGCGCTGAAGGCGGCCAGATCCGCTTGCTGATCCGGCCAATGCAGGCCGGTGGGCAGGATCAGGGCATTGTCCTGATCGGTTTTCTGGATCTGCTCGCCGCGTCCCTCCGAGCCCAGCATCAGCAAACACACCTTGTCCTGTACCTCGGGGGGGATCAGCAGGGCAAAGGCCTTGGCGATCAGCTGCTCGTTGATGGTGGCGATGAGCCTCATCAGGAAGGCGGTGTGGATCCCCTGGGCAAACAGCGAGCGGGTCAGTTGCTGCTGCTCGCGGGCCACCGCCTCCAGCGCGGGCAGGGAGTCTGCCCGGGCGATGCGCAGGGTCAGCACGTGGGAGTGAGTCGAGAAGAGCCCCAGCACCTGAGTCAGTTGCAGGATCCCCGCTACCTCGTTGCCACGCCACACCACCAGTCGCTTGATGCGGTGACGGGTCATCAGCAGCAGGGCATCAAACAGATAGCTCTCCAGCGGCAGACCAATCAGCTGCGTGGGGGTCAGCACCGAGAGGGGCGCGGTGAGCGGCAACCCCTTGAGGGTCAGGGCGTGGAGCAAGGTCTTGCGGGTCGCCAGGGTGAGCGAGCCGTCGTGGGCGGGGTAGAGCAGGCAATCGGTGCCTTGCGCCACCATGGCTTCGGTGGCCGCCAGCAGGCTGAGCCGGTTTTCGACGACGAGCGGCGCCTGCAGATGGTCGGGTTCTATCCTGGTCAGAATAAATTCCGCCAGATTTTTCTGGCCCAGCCGTTCCCGTTGTGCCTGCTGTTGTTGCCGCTCGGCCAGATTGGCGGTGAAGTAGTTGGCCAGTGCCGGCGTCTGTTCGCAGAGGGCCAGAAAGGTGTGGCGGGGGATCAGCTGGCAGAGTGTATCTTCCAGCGCCGTGAAGTTGTGGCGGCAGCGGCCGTCAAACTGGGCCCGCACGTCGAACAGATCATCGACCCCGTAGTCACCGAAGTGGTGATGAGGCGCGGACTCCTCTACCGTCCCCTTGATGATGAGATAGAGGCCTGGCGGGACATCGCCGGCATTGAGCACCACCTGGCCCGCGCGGAAATAGCAGATGGAAAGGCTCTGCGCGAGCCGCTGGTGCGCCTCGACGTTCAGGCAGTCAAACGGCGGGCGGGCAAAGTTGAACAGAGTGGTCATGGCAATCCTTGGCCGGTGGCGTCAGGTCAGTCTGACAAAGCGGTGGCGTGTGAGCTAGCCGACTTTAGTCGCACGCAGCATCTGCAACGGGAAACGGATGCCCTCACTGTACCTGGTGATCACACTCTGATAACGTTGTGGTATGACCAGTGAGTCAATGACAGGGATCAAGGAGAGGACAAGGGAGATGGAAAAACCAAGGGTCAAGTGCGAGATCCGGGACGGTATCGCCGAAGTGATGCTGGCGCGGGGGGACAAACTCAATGCGCTGGATAGAAGCATGTTCGGCGCCATCGACGAGACGCTGCGCCAGCTGCAGCAGCACAAAGGGTTGCGGGCCGTGATCCTGCACGGTGAGGGACGTGCCTTCTGCGCCGGACTGGATGTGAAGTCCATGCTCAAGCAGCCGGTGGCGGCGCTCGACATCCTCAAGCGTG
>NZ_CAWNYS010000002.1:0-5438 GCF_963878295.1 Aeromonas sp. HMWF014
CATCAGAAGGATCGGTCAATGGATCCTTAACTGATCGGCATTAGGCCCGATGGGCCCGTTTTGCATGCAGGGAGTGAACAAGGGGCATCATGCTGCCTCTGCCAGCTCCTCCTCTTTCTTCTGGTAGGCCTGGGGCGAAAGACCCAGCAGCTCCTGCACCGTGGAGGCGACCGTGATGGAAGAGAGGGTCCCCACCAGGATGCCGGCGAACAGGGTGAAAGCGAAGCCGTAGAGGGCGTCACCCCCGAACAGCAGCAGGGCGCCCACGGTAAAGAGGGTGGTGCCCGAGGTGATCATGGTGCGGCTGAACGTCGCCTTGATCGCCACGTCCGAGCAGTCGTGGATGGAGAGCTTGGTGCGTGAACTCAAGATGTCCCGCAACCGGTCCGAAATAACGATGCTGTCGTTGAGCGAATAGCCGATCACCGCCATCAGGCCGGCGATCACGTTGAGGTCAAACTCGATGTGGAACAGTGCCAGCAGCCCCAGGGCCACCAGACCGTCGTGCAGCACCGACACCAGGATGCCGATGGCCTGACGCCACTCGAAGCGCACCGCCAGGTAGGCGGAGATGGCGAGCGACGCCACCAGCACCGCCAGCATCCCCTGCTGGAACAGCTCGGCGCCCACCTGAGGGCCGACGATGGTGGTGCGCAGCAGCTCCACCGGCAAGTTGAGCTGTTGGCCCAGCATGAGTGCCAGCTCTTCGGCCGGCCAGGGCAACTCGTGGGGCGGCAGCTTGATGAGCCACTCCCCCGGGATGCCGGCGCCGCTCAGCTCGACCGCCCCTGCCAGCGGGGCGCTCAGCAGGGCGTTCAGTTCATGAGCCTCTTTCAGGGTCTGGATGCGAAATTCCAGCAATATGCCGCCAGTGAAGTCGAGCCCGAGCGACAGCCCGTTGATGGCCAGCACGGCTATGCTCGCCACTGTCAGCAGCACGGAAATCCACAACCCGATGTAACGCCAGCGGGTCAACCCCATGGCAACGATCATTCTCAACATAGTTTTATCCTCGACAACAGCTGACTCGGGCTTCCCAACCGGAAGCGCGTGGCGCAGGCGCGGAGCAGGCTCGAACGCGCGGCGCGATGGCACAGAGTGAATGCAGGGGTCACGATCACACCCTCAGCAGCTTGTCGCTGCACTTGCCCCACAGGGGGTTGATGATGGCGCGGGTGCCCCAGATGCCGGTCACCATGCTGGAGATGAGCCCCAGGATCAGGGTGATGGAGAAGCCCTGCAGCGGGCCCGAGCCGATGGAGTAGAGCACCACGGCGCAGATCAGGGTGGTGATGTTGGCATCGAAGATGGTGCGAAACGCCGAGCGATAGCCAAAGTCGATGGCGTTGGCAAGGCTCCCCCCCTCCCGCAGGCGGTCTTTGATCCGCTCAAAGATCAGCACATGGGTATCCACCGCCATGCCGACCGTGAGTACCAGACCGGCGATCCCGGGCAGGGTCAGCACGGCCCCCGGCAGCACGGCCAGCATGCCCACCTGCATCAGCAGGTTGGCGATAAGCGCCGTGATAGCGACCCAGCCGAACTTGCGATACCAGGCCATCATGAACAGCATCATGCCCGCCATGCCGAACGCCAGCGCGGTGAAGCCCGCCTCTATGTTCTGCAAGCCGAGAGTTGGGCCGATTGAGCGCTCCTCCAGGATCTTGAGCGGCGCAGTGAGGGCGCCGGCCCGCAGCAGCATGGCCAGCTCTTGCGCCTCAGGTAAACTGCCAATGCCGGTGATGCGGAACTGGTTGCCAAGGGCGGTCTGGATGGTGGCGACGTTGATCACCTCGCTCTGGGCACGCAGCTGGCCCTGGGCGTTGGTCTTGTATTCGGTAAAGACGGTGGCCATCGGTTTGCCCACGTGCTGGCGGCTGAACTGGTTCATCTTGCTGCCACCCAGGCTGTCGAGCACGATATTGACCTGGGGTTGGCCCATCTCGCCCATATTGGCGCGCGCATCGACGATGTGCTCACCAGTCAGCACCGGCTTGCGGGCCAGACCGACCGCCTGACCGCTGCGATCCGCCATGAAAAAGCGGCTGTCGGCCTGGGCCTCGTAGAAGGCCAGCGACGCAGTGGCGCCTATCACTTCCTTGGCTTGCTTGGGATTGTGCACCCCTGGCAGCTCGATGCGGATGCCATCCTGCCCCTGACGCTGGACCGAGGCCTCGACGATGCCAAGCTCGTTGATCCGTTTTTTCAGGATCGACAGGTTCTGGGTCACGGCGTTGTTGGCCAGCAGGGCGCGCTCGGTCTCGCTCATCACCAGTCGCAGCTCGTTGCCGCTGCGATTGAGGATCCACTGATCCTGCCGGGTGCCGGCGGAATCCTTGATGATATTGAGCCAGGGCGCCTGATCGGCCACCTCGGGCAGTGTGACTCTCACCTCCCCTTCGCTCACCCGGGCCACGTTGGCGCCCCGCAGGCGCGCCTCGCGAAACTGGGTGCGCAGCATGTCCACCAGGTTTCTGGTCTGGTTGTCCACCACGAAGCTGAGATCGACCCCGATCAGCAGCTGGGAGCCGCCGCGCAAGTCCAGCCCGAGCTTGATGGGGGAAGCGCCGAGCTGGCTGATCCAGGTCGGGGCATTGGAGTAGAACTCCAGGGTCAGGGCCGCGCTGTCATAGCCCTGCTGCTCCAGCAGCTGCTTGGCCCTTTGCTGTTCGGACTGGCTGTTGAACACCAGCTCGACCCGCTCTTTCTGTTGCACCTGTTTGACCGGCACTATCCGGTTGTCGGCCAGCAGGGTGCGCTGCGCCTCGGTCAGGCTGGTCTGGCCGTGCAGGCCGAGGGAAGGCTGCTCACCGAAGAAGGTGGGCAGGGAGTAAAACGCAAAGGTAACCAGCATGAGCAGCAGCAGGGCATACTGCCACATGCTCATGCGATTCAGGGTGGTACGACTTTTTTTGCTCATGGCAAAAGCCTCTGTCAGTAGAAGGCGGCGCGCTCGCCACCCATGGCGGGGGCGGTACGCAAGAAAACACAAATGAGATCAGGGCCCGTTCACGCGCGGTGAGCAGGCTTTACAGGAGACGATGAGGCAGTGCAGCAAGGCCGGACCCCATCGGGATCAGGCGAGGTAACTCTGGGAGAAGCGGTATTGCAGGTGTTGGCGTTGCAACCTGTGCCGGTGAATGGTGGCAAAGCAGTCGCGGAAACTGTTTTTGGGGTAGAAGAGGGCCGCGTAGAGCAGCAGGCCACAGAGCAGCAGCAGGATAGCCTGCTGCGACCAGCTCATGATCAGCTCGTAGACGACGCTGCCGGGCTGGTGATCACTGCGCAGGGAGTGTTCGAGCCGCAGCAGATGATTCTGGTAGGAGCCGACAAACTTGACGACACCGTCGTCGCTGTCGCTGGCGCTGTGGATCACCCGCGCGGTATCGGGCTGATCGCCTGTGCCGACATTACTCATCAGCTGGCCATGCTGGGCAGCTGCCTGAGGCGCGGATGCCTTGAGCCCCTCCACCGAGACGGTAGAGAGCAACAGAGTGAGCGAGATGAGCAGTGTCATCAACGCCAGTTTCACTTTGTCCAACAGGCTCAAAAAGTTAATTCCCGAATAATAGAAAGGGCAAACTACCACAGGCGCCCAACAAGGACAAGGGCGGCAGGGCCATCAAACCTCGCACGGCGCCCTGCCGAAAACAAGACTCACCCCTGCGACATCTGCCTGAAATCGCGGGCATAGCCCTTGAGCAGGGTGTAGAGATGGGCGCGCTGGGAGATGTCCAGCGACTGGCTCAGGGCGCTCAGCCAGTTGACGGTGCGCTGGCGGGACTGATCCGTGTAGCCGGTGAAACGGCCATCCATGAGTCCATCCCCCTGCTGCAACAGGGCGGTGAGCTGGGCGCCGAAGTCCGGGCTCTGGCGCTGCTGCATCAGCCTGTCCAGCTCCTTGGTCCAGGCGCTCTGGAACTCCAGCCAGGGGGCCTGCAACTCGTACTGCCACGCCACCCACTGTGCCACCAACGGCGCCTGGGCCGGCTTCACCTCCCCAATCCAGAACACCAGCCGCTTGTTCATCCTGTCGGTGAACTCCCTGAGCCGCTCGGCCTTGGGCTGGTGGGCAAAATCCCGCTCCCGCTCGGTCTGCCGGCTGAGCCTGTCCTTCATGAACATGGCCACCTGCTCCTCGGTCAGGGTACGGGCCAGCCGGACGGCGCGGGGAACCGTGTTCTCCAGGGTGCGAGTCAGGCTCTGCTGGGCCGCATCCAGATGAAGAGAGACCTGGGCCGGGCTCATGGGGCTCACCACCGCCTTGGCCAGCGCGTCCAGATCATCGGCGTAACGGGGCACCTCATACTGACGGTGCCAGGCCATCAGCCCCTTGACCTCGTTGCCCAGCAGCCGCTTCTGGCTGCGATCCAGCGAGAAGTAGTCATCCAGCTGCCAGACAATGGCCACGTCCAGCCAGTAATAGACCACCCGGGTGGAACAGCCCAGCAACAGCAGGCAGAGCAACAACAGACTCCAGCTGCGGGGCTGACGCCAGGAAAAGGAGGTCACCATGCACTACTCCAACGGTTGACGAGTTAATGATTCATCTCGATCTGATCCTGTCAGGGCCAGCCACTGAGACGTGGGCGATGCGTGTCGAGCCGCCCCTGACAACCCCGCCACCGGCACTACTCCAGCCGTTGACGATTGCTGTCGATCAACGCCTGATAATCGGGCCCGGGGGCTTGCTCGGCCATCAGCAGCGCCCACAGCAGCCCAATGTAGTCGACCCAGGGCAAGAAGGCCTGACTCTGAAAGCCCTTTGCTCCCAGCGCCCCCCCTGCCCGTTCAAGATAGCGCTGTTCCAGTGCCTCTCGCTGGTCGTCGTTCCAGCCATGGGTGCGCTGTATGCTGGCGACCTCGAAACCGGGATGGCCGGCGGCGCCATACTCCCAGTCGATGACCCAGGGGCGCGATCCCAACAAATTAGCCGGATTGAGATCATGATGGCAAGGGAGCCAGCAATCGGCCGGCTCACGGCTGGCGATCAGCCCCCGCTCCAGCGCAGGCAACCATTCAGGGATCCGGGCCAGGCGGCCGCGATAACCGGCGGCATGAGCCCGCACCGCCATCACCACGGCGGGCACCGGCAGCCGGTGCAGTCGCACCAGCACCTCGGCCAGCAGACGGGGCTGCTCGGCGGATGGCGGGGGCGCCTCGGCCCAGTTGGGTTCATCGCACCAATCCAGCAACATCAGACCGCTGGCGGGGTCGCTGTGATGGCAGGGCAACGCCAGCCCCTGACCGATGGCCCCCCGATAGAGCTGCCACTCGGTCGCCCTGTCGATGCCGAGCCGCGTCGGATCCGGATGACCGAGCCGCAAAAAATGACTGCGCCCCGAGGGGAGGCGCAGTCGATAGTTGCAGTTGGTCAGGCCGCTGGCCAGCGCTTCCAGCCGCCCCGAACACCAGGGGGCAGGCAGGCTGGCCAGTAG
>NZ_CAWNYS010000003.1:0-1942 GCF_963878295.1 Aeromonas sp. HMWF014
AACCGGCTGCTGTTGAGTGGCGATCGCCATTTTGAGTACGACGAATTTGGTCGACTGGCCATCGAGCGACGGGGCAAAGGCCAATCACTGGTCACCCACTACCACTATGACTGCCAGCATCAGCTAGTCAGGGCTGAACTGCCGGATGGCACCATGGCCAATTACGACTACGACGCCTTTGGCCGCCGTATTCGCAAGAGGGTGGGTAGAGTAAACGGCGAGCAGGTCACCGAATTCTTGTGGCAGGCCAACAACCTGATTGCCGAAAGCAGTTATCAGCTTGGTGATGATAAACGTCGCACCGACGAGCAGTACCGCAGCTTTATCTATGAACCGGGCAGCTTCAAGCCATTGGTGCAGTTGGAAGGTGAAGGGCAGGATGCCGAGGTATTCCATTATCAACTTGACCACCTCGGTACCCCGCTGGCGCTGACCCGCGACAATGGGGCGACCGCCTGGCAGGTGCGTTATCGCGCCTATGGCAATGTGTGGCGGGAAGAGATAGCGGAAGTGGCGACGCCGCTGCGTTTTCAAGGGCAATATTTTGATGCCGAGACCGGTCTGCACTACAACCGGCACCGCTACTACCAGCCTGAAACGGGTAGATTTATCACCCCCGACCCGATAGGCTTGGCAGGCGGTTTGAACAACTACCAGTATGCCCCCAACCCGACCGGTTGGGTGGATCCGTTGGGGTTGACGAATATACCGGGGCAGTGTCCAGATGCTCAGCCTTCAAGACGTGCTAGTTTCCGTGCTGCAAAAGAAGCGGCGGGGATTCCACGTTCTGCTCAATATAAAACACATAAGTATGTTTATGACAAAGATTATGAGAACCGTACAGTATATGAGTTTGATGTTTATGGGAGTAAAAAGTATATAATACTTCATGATGATGATAAATTTGGCAGAGGTGCTCATTTCCATGGAGCTGACGACAGTAAAGGCAGTCCTATGCTACCAGGTAAATACAAGCAATATTCAGGGCATTTTCCTGAGGTAATACTTGGCTTCAAGAAAGGAAAAAAGTAAGAAATGAATTCTAAACTCAAACTCTATATGAGAAAGAAAAATACTGAGCAATTCTTTAAAAAATGTGGTTTTAAATATTTGTTCATTGAACGGTTGCCGCCTTCTGATTTCTATAAAAAAATCTTCTCACGAGTCAATGTTATAGGTGATTTTCATGATATGGGAGCGGCTATAGAAGCTCTTGTTTGCCAATTTACTGAAATGTCAAAGAAAGTCTCGCATAATACATGGATTCTTCTGTTTAGCAATAAGGATGTAGATATAAGTGTTGCAATTGAATTAGATGCTAATGGAGAGCGATTAAGGAGAATTATTGAGCTTAGTATGACTTCCAATGGATTTCTTGATGATTTTATTATGCTGAGTGAAAGTGATGAGGCTATCTGTATCTCTAGGGATGAATACAGTTATTCTGTATGTAGAGATACATCAAGATTTGACAGGGAAGTTTATTCATCGCTTATGCATTCAGTTCTATCTTAATTAAAAAATATGTATGGGTTACTTTAAAATGGCTTGTTGCGATAAGTGGTTTTATAGATTTATCCATACCTCAATAATCAACCTTCATGAGATTGGATAACATGTAAAGTATTTGCCTGGTATCGGGGGTAAATATCTTTTTCAATTCAATTCAATTCAATTCAATTCAATTCAATTCAATTCAATTCAGTGCGGCAAGCTCGATTAGCGTAGAGTAATCGGGCGTTAGCAAATAAACCTGTACACGTATAGTTATCGCTAGGCACTATACTTAATATCTATTAAGTTAGTGTTGCTTTTATAAATGGATATCTAATAGTCCAATATTATTTCCTAGCCTTTTTTATTTCTCGCGACCAGTGAGATGCCATAAGTGGTTCACTGAAAAAAACTGTCGGATGGCCTGCATATTAGCTATAGCTACGAC
>NZ_CAWNYS010000004.1:0-1065 GCF_963878295.1 Aeromonas sp. HMWF014
GCCAAAGGCACGATCGAGGGCATCCTGCACCGCCGCCTTGCCGGCATCACCCGCCAGCATCACCAGATCCCGGTAGTTGGCGGTGTAGCTCTCCAGCACCTGCTTGCGCGCATCCCCGCTCGCCTGCAACGCCTGATAGACCGCCAGACTCTCGTTCACCGAGTGGCCGCCATCAAACACCAGGAAGGCAAGGGTGTTGAGGTAGGCCTGACTCGGGGAGTAGCCCGGCTCTTTCGCCGCCAGATAGTTGTTCAGGTGCACCATGATGTTGGTGGAACCGGAGGCCCCGGTCACCACGGGCAAGCCTTTGTCCAGCGCGTTGCGCTCGAAGGTGGTCTCTTTGCCCGGCGTCAGTATGCGGCCATCGGCCACGCTGCGCCCGCTCAGGAAGTCGTCGTACTTTTCCCCGGCAGGCTGGTAGTGCAGACCTGTGCCGTAGTCACTGGTGGTGCGACCCGGCAAGTCGACTTGCAGCAAACCGTCCTTGGCAGAGGCGATCTCGGTGCTGGTCGAGCGCGCCTTGGTAATGACGCTGCCATAGAAGCGATCCCCCTCTCTCTTCCAGTCGGCCGTGTCCATGCCGAGCTCGGGATGGGTGGCCATCTTCACCGCCAGGAAGGGCACCTTGATGACATCGAAGCCATTGTCGACCCGGGTCATCATCTGCTTGAAGGTGGCCAGATTCGGCTCGGCCAGAAAATCGGTCAGGCTGGGCACCCGGCTGAACCAGGGACGGGTGTCCTTCTTGATGGCCTCGGCGAATGCCGCCATCTTCTTGTCGATGCGCCGGCTCTGGGTGGCCTCGTCCAGCAGCAGTGTCTGGATCCAGTCGCCAAACTCCTTCACCAGCTTGGCGCCCAGTTGCGCAGAAGTATCGATTGCCGCCTGCGACGGTGAGGTCACCAGCGCATGGGCAATCTCAGAGTCGAAACGACGGCCAAACAGGTTGTCTATGTACTGGCCGGTCGTTTTGCTCTTGTTCGCATCGGCCAGCAAGGCTTGTGCCAGTACCTGCAGCTGCGGCTGATCGCCCAGCGTCTTGCTGGCGGTCTCAAACAAGGCAAT
>NZ_CAWNYS010000005.1:0-6738 GCF_963878295.1 Aeromonas sp. HMWF014
GTGGTCAGGATGCCGGTGCCCGCCCCTATGTCGGCCACGTGGGCCTCGGGCCCCATGGCAAGCTGCTGGGCCAGAAAGTCCAGCATGGCCGCCGGATAACCGGGGCGGTACTTCACATAAGCCTCGACCCGGGTCGAAAATCGCTGGGTACTGTCCATCGCGCACACCTCTCTTGTCAGTGACGGGCGCCATTTGCCCGCATCCCGTTGCCATGGCTGTCGTTCAACACGCCAAAGCGGGTAGTCCGGATCACTATGCCACTACACTTGACGACATCATGCAACTCCCAGATTGGCAACATACGGGTCCACTCGCCAGCCAGTGCGGTAACCACGGACCCGCCACGGGGTGAGATGAAGAGAGCGCCACCTTGGCGGCGCAGGGTGCAGGGGCCACCAGATGATGACAGCCGCAAAGAACAGGATTTGCCTCTGGTATGACGGGGATGCCGAGGAGGCGGCACTGTTTTACACCAGCCCCTTCCCCGGCTCCGCAGTCAACGCCGTATACCGCACCCCGGCCTATTACCCCGGCGGCAAGCGAGGGGATGTGCTGACGGTCTAGTTCAGGATGATGGGGATCCCCTGCCTCGGGCTCAATGGCAGCCCCGGGGTCAGGCAAAGCAGGGCCTTCTCGTTCCAGGTTGCCACCCAGAGCCAGGCCGAGACGGATCACTATTGGCACGCCATCATTGAGAGCGGCGGTCAGGGGTGCGAGTGTGGCAGGTGTCAGGACAAGTGGGGCATCTCCTGCCAGATGCCCTGACCGAGGCGATCGCCGGCCCCGAGGCCATGATGCAGATGGGCAAGATTGATATCGCAGCTATCGAGGCGGCGCGTCGCGGCTGAAAGCCGTTTGAGGGCGCCACAAACGACAAGGCCACCCGCTGGGGTGGCCTTGTGTTTATTGGCTGTCAGCCCGTCAGGGACCGTGATTACTTGGCGTACTCCTCGGTGGGGATGCAGGCGCAGAACAGGTTGCGATCGCCGTAGACGTCGTCGATACGGTTCACCGACGGCCACAGCTTGCTGGCCCGCACGGCGTCGGTCGGGAAGACCGCCTCGGCGCGGCTGTAACCCCGGTTCCACTCGCTGTCCATCACGTCATCCTGGGTATGGGGCGCGTTGACCAGCGGGTTGTCGGCCAGGCTCCAGTGACCATCCTGCACCTTGGCAATCTCGGCACGGATGGCGGTCATCGCCTCGATGAAGCGATCCAGCTCGCGCTTGGATTCGGATTCCGTCGGCTCGACCATCAGGGTACCCGCCACCGGGAAGCTCATGGTCGGCGCATGGAAGCCATAGTCCATCAGCCGCTTGGCCACGTCCATCTCGCTGATGCCACAGGCCTCTTTGAGCGGGCGGATATCCAGGATGCACTCGTGAGCCACCCGACCGTTGCGCCCGGAGTAGAGCACGGGGAAGGACTCACCCAGCTTCTTGGCCAGGTAGTTGGCGTTGAGGATGGCCACCTGAGTGGATTTCTTCAGCCCTGCATCCCCCAGCATGGCGATATACATCCAGCTGATGGGCAATATGCTGGCCGAGCCGAACGGCGCCGCCGACACGGCGCCGTTGTTGCGGCTCTCCTTGTTGGTCTTGACCACAGAGTGACCGGCCACAAACGGTGCCAAGTGTTTCTTCACGCCGATGGGGCCCATGCCCGGGCCACCGCCGCCATGGGGAATGGCGAAGGTCTTGTGCAGGTTGAGGTGAGAGACGTCCGCTCCGATAAAGCCCGGGGCAGTGAGGCCCACCTGGGCATTCATGTTGGCGCCGTCGAGGTAGACCTGACCACCGTGCTGGTGAACGATGTCGCACACCTCCTTGATGGTCTCCTCATATACCCCGTGGGTGGAGGGATAGGTCACCATCAGGCAGGAGAGCTGATCCCCCGCCTCAGCGGCCTTGGCGCGCAGGTCGTCGAGATCCACGTTGCCAAACTTGTCGCAGGCCGTGACGATGACCCGCAGCCCCGCCATCTGGGCGGAGGCCGGGTTGGTGCCGTGGGCAGAGGCCGGAATGAGGCAGATGTCGCGATGACCGTCGCCACGGGACTCGTGGTACTTCTTGATGGCGAGCAAGCCCGCGTACTCACCCTGAGCGCCTGAGTTCGGCTGCATGCAGACCGCATCGTAACCGGTCACCTTCACCAGCCAGTCTTCGAGGTCGGCCAGCAGCAGCTGGTAACCCTTGGCCTGGGCCAGCGGCGCAAACGGGTGCAGCTTGCCAAACTCGGGCCAGGTCACCGGGATCATCTCGGCGGTGGCGTTGAGCTTCATGGTGCAGGAACCCAGCGAAATCATGGCGTAGTTGAGGGCCAGATCTTTGGCTTCGAGACGGTGGATGTAGCGCAGCATCTCGGTCTCGGAGTGGTACTTGTTGAACACCTCGTGGGTCAGCACGGCATCGGTGCGCAGCAGATCCTGCGGGATGCCGTGATGGGTCTGGGCCGCCTTGTCGAGCACCTCCACGTCCAGGCCGTGGCCTTGACCGAGGAAGAGATCAAACAGCTCGGCCACATCGGCGCGGGTGGTGGTTTCAGAGAGCGACACCCCCACGGCACCGTCGAGATCGGCGCGCAGGTTGATGTTCTGTGCCTCGGCCTTGGCGATCAGCGCCGCCTTGTCAGCCGTCAGCACTGTGAGGGTATCGAACCAGCTGGCGTGCTTGAGGGCCACGCCCTTGGCTTTGAGACCCAGCGCCAGAATGGTGGTGAGACGGTGAACGCGGGAGGCGATGGTTTTAAGCCCCACCGGGCCGTGATAAACGGCGTAGAAGCTCGCCATGTTGGCCAACAGCACCTGCGCGGTACAGATGTTGGAGTTGGCCTTCTCGCGGCGGATATGTTGCTCGCGGGTCTGCATCGCCATGCGCAGGGCACTCTTGCCACGGGCATCCCTGGAGACACCGATGATGCGGCCCGGCATGGAGCGCTTGTAAGCATCGCGGGTGGCGAAGAAGGCGGCGTGGGGGCCACCGTAACCCATGGGCACGCCGAAACGCTGGGCGGTGCCCAACACCACGTCGGCACCCAGCTCGCCCGGGGATTTGAGCAGCAGCAGAGAGAGCATATCGGCGCTGACGCAGGCCAGCCCTTTCTGGGCCTGTACCGCGGCAATCAGGGCCCGCAGATCTTTCACCTCACCGGTAGTGGTGGGGTACTGGAACAGGGCACCAAACACCTCTTCGTTCACAGCATCGCTCGCGGCGCCGACCGCCACGTCAAAACCGAAGTGAACCGCGCGCTCCTTGACCACGTCGATCACCTGCGGGTGCACGTCATCGGCCACGAAGAAGAGGTTGGATTTGGACTTGGCCATGCGCTTGGCCAGCGCCATGGCTTCGGCGGCGGCGGTCGCTTCATCCAGCAGGGAGGCGCTGGCGAGATCCATGCCGGTGAGATCCAGCGTCAGCTGCTGGAAGTTGAGCAGGGCTTCGAGACGCCCCTGGGCCAGCTCGGGCTGGTACGGGGTGTAGGCGGTATACCAGCCCGGGTTCTCCAGCACATTGCGCAGGATGACGTGGGGCACATGGGTGTCGTGATAGCCCATGCCGATGTAGCTCTTGGCGATCTTGTTCTGGGCGGCGTAGCCCTTGAGCTTGGCCAGCGCCTCCACTTCCGTCATGGAGGCGCCGATACCGAGCGGGCCCGGCCGGCGAATGGCGGCGGGGACTGTCTGTTCAATCAGATCGTCCAGGCTCTCTGCGCCAACGATGGCCAACAGGGCGCGCACTTCTTCCTCACCCGAGCCTATGTGGCGACGGATGAAATTGGTTTTTTGCTCGAGTTCAAACAGTGACTGGGTCATTTCCCTATTCCTGGTTTTAAGTCCTGATAACCAAGACCTGATGTTCCTGATAGCCGGCAGATACCAGCTCCACTCATGTTCTGGGTCCCGCAGGCAGAGTGCGGCACCAGCATCGACAGGGGATCGCCTTGTTGCGTACCGGCCTGCTTGCCCCGTGGCAAGGCCAGGTTGGCAAACGGCAGGTGCGGGCGACGTCACCCTTCTACCAGAGGGCGTGTGCCCGGCTGGCGGTCATACAAACGGGCCCTGCTGTGTGGCAGGGCCCGGGGGCATTACTCTTCGTCCACCACGTTCTGGTAGCCTTCCGCATCCAGCAGGTTGGCGAGCTCGCCCGCATCGTCCAGCTTGACGCGGAACAGCCAGCCAGCGCCGTAGGGGTCTGAGTTGACCAGCTCCGGGCTGCCTTCCAGCTCTTCGTTGATGGCAACTATCTCACCGCTCACCGGGCTGTAGATGTCAGAGGCGGCCTTGACCGACTCGGCCACGGCGCAGTCATCACCGGCGCCAATTTGCTTGCCCACTTCCGGCAGGTCGATAAACACCATGTCTCCCAGCAGATCCTGGGCGTGCTCGGTGATACCGACCACGGCCTCGCCGTTGGCTTCAACACGGATCCACTCGTGGGAGGTGGCATATTTCAGTTCGCTCGGGATATGGCTCATTTGTGCTTCCTTCTTATTCACTTGGATCACTTGTACCTGGACCGCGTACAAGGGGTACTGGCGAAGGGCTGCCCCTTCGCCGCAATGGGGTTGTTACACCAGCTTCTGGCCGTTGCGCACGAAAGCGGGCTTGGTGACCTTCACAGTGACCAGTTTCTTGCGGATCTCTACCTGGGCCTCTTCACCGATATCGCGGGGCACCCGCGCAAGGGCGATGCTGTAGCCCAGGGTCGGCGAGAACGAGCCTGAGGTGATCACACCTTCCCGCTTCTCACCGCTGGCGGTGGTGAAGGTGACCGGCATGCCGGCACGCAGCACCCCCTTCTCTTCCATCACCAGACCAACCTGCTTGGGCTGGGTGCCCGCCGCCTTCTGTGCTTCCAGCACGGCGCGACCAATAAATTGGCGGGAGGCCGGCTCGAAGGCCAGCGTCCAGGCCATGTTGGCGGCGAGTGGGCTGATACTCTCGTCCATGTCCTGGCTGTAGAGGTTCATGCCGGCTTCGAGGCGCAGGGTATCCCGCGCGCCCAGCCCGCAAGGGGCCACGCCGTTGTCCAGCAGCGCCTGCCACAGGTCGCATGCCCGGGATCCCGGCACCACGATTTCGTAACCGTCTTCGCCTGTGTAACCCGTGGTGGCGATGAAGAGATCCCCTGCCTGCACGCCGAAGAAGGGTTTCATCCCTTCCACTGCCGCGTTCTGCTCAGGGGTAAACACCTTGGCCGCCTTGGCCTTGGCGTTGGGGCCCTGCACCGCGATCATGGCGAGTTCGGGACGTTCGGTCACGCTCACGGCAAAATCGATGGCGTGGTGACGGATCCAGGCCAGATCCTTCTCGCGGGTAGCCGAGTTCACCACCAGGCGATAGAAGGTATCGGTCAGATAGTAGGTAATGAGGTCGTCGATGACGCCGCCATCGGGGTTGAGCATGCCGCTGTAAAGGGCCTTGCCGGAGACTGTGAGTTTGGCCACGTCATTGGCCAGCAGGTGTTGCAGGAAGGCTTTGACCCGCTCGCCAGTCAAGTCGACTATGGTCATGTGGGAGACGTCGAACATGCCGGCATCGGTGCGCACCGCGTGGTGCTCTTCCAGCTGGGAGCCGTAGTTGATGGGCATTTCCCAACCGTGGAAGTCCACCATTTTGGCGCCGGCTTCCAGGTGCTTGGGATGCAATACTGTAGTCTGGATCATCGCTGTGTTTCCTTAAGCGTTCGCGACAACACTCGCAATCCGCCCTCCCCTGACAGCCAACAGAACATGCCATCGTCTGTGCAACAGAAAAAGAGAAGAGACGGTCGGAGTCTGTGCTCGTTCCAGCCCCGCAGGGCAAGAGTGATTCCTTGAACGCAGCGGATTATATGACAAGCGGGCGAGCGGGCCGCTCAAAAAAAACTAATCCACTGCCAGTAAACAGACCCCAGACACTAAGGTAAAAACAGTGATAAAAACAGTAAAAAAGCGACTCACACGAGATTAAATTTTGATTTTTACCGTTTCGTCACAATTTACAGAAAAACGTTTCGCCCGCTACCCAGATTAAAGGCTGATGCCCAAAATGGGTCATCAGCCTCGTCAGATTAGTTTTGTTGTAAAAAAACCTGAGTAGTATTAGATTTTTTCACCCTTGGCCAGGATGGGCAGTTCGCCATCGAGCCCCATGGCAGCCCGGATCACCCCTTGTTTGAGCGGCGCCAGTGCGTCGAAAGCACACAATCCCACCCCGCGCACCAGCTTCTTGAGGGGATTGGCCCCGCTGAACAGCCGCTTGAGTCCTTCCATCGCCGCCAGCATGCGGGCCGCCTCGCTCTTGCGCCAGCGCTCGTAGCTGCGCAGATTGGCCAGCAGGCCTATATCCCCACCGACACGATGAGTGTGCACAATCTGCTCCGCCAGCGCTGCCGCATCCAGCAGGCCCAGGTTGACCCCCTGCCCCGCCAGCGGATGTATGGTGTGAGCCGCATCCCCCACCAGCACCAACCGCTCGCGAGCGAAATCGCGGGCATAGCGGGCGGTGAGCGGGATGGCACTGCGCGCCCCTTCCACCTTGCACAACCCCAGCCGGCCATCGAAGGCGGTGGGGAGCTGGCGGTTGAACTGTTCGTCATCGCAGGCACACAGCGCCTCGGCCCGCGTGGCGGGCACAGACCAGACGATGGAGCAGAGATCGGGTTGCCACAGGGGCAGGAAGGCGAGTGGACCATCGGGGGTGAAGATCTGGCGGGCCACCGCCTCGTGGGGCTCGGCACAGCGCACCGTCGCCACCAG
>NZ_CAWNYS010000006.1:0-1452 GCF_963878295.1 Aeromonas sp. HMWF014
CGCTCAGATGAGCGGGCTTTTTTATTGGGTGAAATTCAAGTGCTTGGCTGTAATGGCGGGGCGATGCTTTCCTTCAGGCCCTTTCATTCGTTCATTTTTTCCCCGCTCTGATTCGGATTACTGCGCCATCCAGCGTTATATATCCCCGTCCATTTCGTTTGCTGGAGCTCACTAAAACCAAGATTTGGGTTCTGCTCAATACCACCTCAGCCTTGGGTTCCAATCCATGCTAATGCGCACCAGGCTTTTCTGCTATTCCCTTCCTTGATAATCACTATTGCTGGGATGGGGGATGACAAGAGGCACGGGATCCATAGACTGTCTCTTTCACGAGCAAGGAGCCGTGTATGTTGGGGATCCACGATCTGGTGTTGTTTATTGTATCTGGTTTGCTGCTGAACATGATGCCCGGGCCGGACTCCCTGCTTATCATGCTGCGCAGCGGTTCTCAGGGCTGGCGGGCGGGTTCTGTGGCTGCGCTGGGGATTGGGACGGGCACCATGGTGCATGTGTTGGCGGCGGCGCTGGGGTTGTCGGCTTTGTTGAGTACCTCTGCTGAGCTGTTCGTCGTCATCAAGTTGATGGGGGCGTGCTATCTGGTCTACCTGGGGCTTTCCATGTTTTGGCAAGGTGCCAAGGCTCCTTCTGCCACCAAGGCTGCTGTAGCGTTGCTGGGGCTCTCTTATGGCCGGATCTATCGGCAGGGGCTGTTGACCAATGTGCTGAATCCCAAGGTTGCGCTTTTCTTCCTCGCCTTCGTGCCCCAATTTATCGCCCCCGATGCGCCGCAGAAGGCGCTGGCCTTCATCGTGCTGGGCTGCATCTTCAATTTCAATGGCATGATCTGGTGTCATCTGCTGGCATTCTCAACGGCCTATGCAAGTCGCAAGGTAAGGTTGCCAGCCCGGCTGGGAGCTTGGCTCAACCGTCTGATGGGGGGACTCTTCGTGGGGATCGGTATCAAGCTGGCTACGGAGTGAGATTCTGCCATGAAAGACAACCGGGCATAGAAAAAGGCGTATCCCATCGCTGGAATACGCCTTCGTCTGCACTGTAGCAGGGCTGATCGAGATCAGTTCATGCCGGATTATCATACTGCCTGTCTAATGCTGTTTAGCGTTGTCCATGGGATAATGCTATCCGATTGATTTGTATCTTTTAATTATCCATTCTTGTCTAAAGCTATCTTAAGGGATGTAAGACAGGTGCGGGTTAAAGTGTGGGTTCAAAATGGCAATGTCAGATTTTCGGGGGGATTACCGTTCTCACCAGTTCGGTATTACTAAGCAGAACCAGTGCTAAATAACTGATCCTAATAGTGCTACACCTTTGCTGTGCCATAGCCATTCCCCGGGAAAGGAGACACGGTATCCATGAAGTGTTTCACTCGAGCCAGCAGGTTGTGTAGTGGTCAACTAAATCCGGACACTTGGTTAGGCCGAACCTCGGCTT
>NZ_CAWNYS010000007.1:0-2561 GCF_963878295.1 Aeromonas sp. HMWF014
AAAACGATCTGGAAGAGTTGGCCGTAGTAGAGTCGTTCCCGAAAGTCGAAGGCCGTCAAGCAGTGATGGTCCTCGCACCTAAGAAGAAATCTTAAGGCCCACAAGAAATTGACTCATGGGTTCGCCCATGAGTCAGTTCGCCTTGCGATTTTGTTGTCACTCACAATGCGGAGTATGAAATGCCGAAGATGAAAACCAACCGGGGTGCTGCAAAGCGCTTCAAGAAGACTGGCTCGGGTCGTTTCAAGTGCAAGCACAACCACCTGCGTCACATCCTGACCAAGAAGAGCAGTAAGCGTAAGCGCAAGCTGGGGCCGAAGTTCATGGTTTCTGCTGCCGACCACAAACGTGTTGTCGCTTGTCTGCCGTACGCATAAGGGGGATGTGAAAAATGCCAAGAGTTAAACGTGGTGTGACTGCTCGCGCTCGTCACAAGAAAGTAATGAAAGCCGCCAAAGGTTACTACGGCGCCCGTTCCCGAGTTTACCGCGTAGCGGTACAAGCGGTAACCAAAGCTGGTCAGTATGCCTATCGTGACCGTCGCCAGAAAAAGCGTCAGTTCCGTCAGCTGTGGATTGCGCGTATCAACGCTGCAGCCCGTCAGAATGGTCTGTCCTACAGCCGTCTGATCAACGGTCTGAAGAAGGCTTCTATCGAGATCGATCGCAAGATCCTGTCCGATATTGCCGTTCACGACAAGTTGGCTTTCACCGCCCTGGTTGAAAAGGCTAAAGCAGCGCTGGTTTAATCCGGTCCTGTTATGAAAGATAAAAGGAGGCTTCGGCCTCCTTTTTTGTTGCTCGTCTTTTGCTGCCCGTCATTCTTCTATCCTGTTGTTGTGCTCACCCAGTGTGCTTCATCCCTGCAACAAGTGCCCTCATATGCCAACAAACTAGTGTTCTTTCCCCATATTTAATGCAAGTAGGGGGCAGGATAGGCTGCTTACCCGATAACAAAATGATTTCTAGGGAGAAAAGCCCACCATAACTATGGTCAGCCAAGGGGCTTTTTTTGTATTATTCTCCTCTTGACCTTATTTAGCCTAACAGGCTCCTGTTTCGGGAGTGGTGACGAGGAAGACATGCAACAGCTTGAAGAAGTAGTCGGCCAGGCCAAGGCCGAGATTGAGGGCGTCAATGACGTTGCGACCCTTGACGAGATCCGGGTCAAATATCTGGGTAAAAAGGGCTTTTTTACCGAGCAGATGAAGACATTGGGCACCTTGTCCGCCGAAGAGCGTCCCGCTGCGGGGGCCGTGATCAACCAGGCCAAGCAGCAGGTTCAGGATGCGTTGAACGAGCGTCGTGAGACCCTCGAAGTGGCTGTTCTGAACCAGAAGCTGGCAGCCGAGACCATCGACATCAGCCTGCCGGGCCGTCGTATCGAGAACGGTGGTCTGCACCCAGTGACTCGCACTGTCGAGCGCATCGAACGCCTGTTTGGCGAGATGGGTTTCAAAGTGGAACGCGGTCCCGAGATTGAAGATGGCTTCCACAACTTCGATGCGCTGAACATTCCGGCTCACCACCCGGCGCGTACCGATCACGATACCTTCTACTTCAATCCCGATCTGATGCTGCGTACCCACACCTCCGGTGTGCAGATCCGTACCATGCAGCAGCAACAGCCGCCGATCCGCATCATCGCGCCGGGCCGCGTCTATCGTAACGACTACGACATGACTCACACCCCGATGTTCCATCAGGTTGAAGGCCTGCTGGTTGACGAACATGCCAGCTTTACTGAGCTGAAGGGCATTCTGCACGACTTCCTGCGCAACTACTTCGAGGAAGACTTGACCATTCGCTTCCGTCCTTCCTATTTCCCGTTCACCGAGCCGAGCGCTGAAGTGGACGTGATGGGCAAGAACGGTAAGTGGCTGGAAGTGCTGGGCTGCGGCATGGTGCACCCGAACGTACTGCGTTCGGTCGGTATTGATCCGGAAAAATACTCCGGCTTTGCCTTCGGCATGGGCGTTGAGCGCCTGACCATGCTGCGTTACGGGGTCAACGACCTGCGTGCCTTCTTCGAAAACGATCTGCGCTTCCTCAAGCAGTTCAAGTAAGGGCGAGAGAACATGAAATTCAGTAAATCCTGGGTGATGGAGTGGGTCCGCACCGAGTTGAGTGACAATGCACTGGCTGAGCAGATCACCATGGCCGGTCTGGAAGTGGACGCCGTGGAAGCGGTGGCTGGCCAGTTCAACAATGTGGTCGTGGGTGAGGTGGTTGAGTGTGCCCAGCATCCGGACGCCGACAAGCTGCGGGTGACCAAGGTCAACGTGGGCGAGGCCGAGTTGCTGGATATCGTCTGCGGCGCGCCGAACTGCCGCGCCGGCCTGAAAGTGTGCGTGGCCAAAGTAGGGGCGACCCTGCCGGGTGATTTCACCATCAAGAAAGCCAAGCTGCGTGGCCAGCCGTCTCACGGCATGCTCTGCTCTTTCAGTGAGCTGGGTATCGACGTCGAAGCTGATGGCATCATCGAGCTGCCGGCCGATGCCCCCATTGGCACCGATATTCGCGACTACCTCGATCTTAATGATGTGGCGATCGACGTGGACC
>NZ_CAWNYS010000008.1:0-11131 GCF_963878295.1 Aeromonas sp. HMWF014
GAGTCGATTGCGACCGAACCCGAGCAGGGCCTCGCCCCCGCACCGGCTCCGGCCGGGGCCGACCCCAAAAAGGCAGCCATTGCCGCCGCCATCGCTCGCGCCAAGGCCAGGAAAGCGGCGCACGCTGCGGATGAAAACGTCGCCGAGCCTGACGCAGGTGACGTCGCGGACGCGGATACCCGCCAGACCACAGCACAGGTACAGGTCGTTACTGACGCCGATCCCAAGAAAGCGGCCATTGCCGCCGCCGTGGCCCGCGCCAAGGCCAGAAAGCTGGCTGCTGACGCCGCGCTGCAGGCATCCCCTTCTTCATCGACCGACAAGAGCCACTGATCCATGTTCAATATCGCGAGTGCGCCGTTTGCCCATAACCGCAAACAGACCCAGACCCTGATGTTGCTGGTGATCCTGGCTTGCCTGCCCGGCCTGCTGGCCCAGATCTGGTTCTTCGGCTGGGGTTCCCTTATCCAGATCCTGCTGGCGCTGGTCACTGCGCTGGGTGCAGAGGCATTGGTGCTCAAGTTGCGCCGCCGTCCCATCAAGCCCGCCCTGATGGATGGCAGCGCGGCGCTGACCGCCGTGCTGATCGGCCTCTCCCTGCCTCCCCTGCTGCCCTGGTGGATGCTGGTGCTCGGTACCGCCTTTGCCATCATCATCGCCAAGCACCTCTACGGCGGGCTGGGTCAAAACCTGTTCAACCCGGCCATGGTGGCCTATGTGCTGCTGCTGGTCTCCTTCCCGGTACAGATGACCAGCTGGCTGCCGCCGTCGGGCATAGCCGCCTATGGGATAAGCTTCGGCGATGCGGTGTCCGTCATCTTCACCGGCTTCAGCCTGGACGGCTACAGCATGGCGCAGCTCAAGCAAGGGGTGGATGGCCTCACCATGGCCACCCCGCTCGATACCTTGAAGACCGGGCTGACCCAGGGGCTCACCGCTGGCGAGGTGATGACCCACGCCGTGTTCGAGGGCTGGGGAGGTATCGGCTGGAGCTGGGTCAACCTCGGCTACCTGTTGGGCGGCCTGTTCCTGCTGCAACAAAAAGTCATCAACTGGCGCATTCCGGGAGCTATTCTGGGCTCCTTGCTGCTGGCGGCAACCCTGGGTTATCTGATGACGCCGGATGCCACCGCCACCCCCATGTTCCATCTGTTTAGCGGCGCCACCATGCTGGGGGCCTTCTTCATCGCCACCGATCCGGTGAGCGCCAGCACCACCCCTCGTGGACGTCTGGTCTACGGCGTGCTGATCGGCGTGCTGGTCTACCTCATCCGTCGCTTTGGCGGCTACCCGGACGCCTTCGCCTTCGCCGTGCTGCTGGCCAACCTCTGTGTACCGCTGATTGACAGCCTGACGCGCCCCAAGGTCTACGGAGCCCGCCGCAAATGAGAAACATCCTGCGGATAACCCACCTCTGCGTGGCCACGCCAAACGACCAACTGACACGCCTCAGGGGAGATGGAGCACGTCGTACATGACCCTGGCGCAAACCCCACTCTCAGGAAAGATCCAATGTTAAAGAGCATGCGCAAAAATGGCGTCACCCTGGCGCTGTTTGCCCTGGCCTGCACCGCCGTGGTGGTGCTGACCAACGAGCTGACCCGTGACCGGATCGCCCATCAGCAGCAGCTGGAGAAGCTGCGCACCCTTTCGGCCCTGTTGCCGGAGGGGAGCTATGACAATGATCTGGTGGCCAGTTGCAAGCAGGTGCAGAACAGGAGGTATCTGGGCAGCGATCAGGCCATGCCGCTCTACACAGCGACCCTGCGGGGCGAGATCACCGGCTATGCGCTGGAAACCGTGGCCCCCGACGGCTACAGTGGGGCCATTCGTCTCATCGTCGGCACAGATGCCAAGGGTAACGTCAGTGCGGTACGGGTGCTGGCCCACAATGAGACACCGGGCCTTGGTGACAAGATAGAATTGAAGAAATCGAGCTGGATCAACAGCTTTTCTGACAAGTTCCTCAACCACGACAACGAGGCAAGCTGGGCGGTGAAGAAGGATGGCGGTGAATTCGATGCCTTCACCGGCGCCACCATCACCCCCCGCGCCGTGGTCAAGGCGGTGAAGAACCTGCTGCTGTTACAACAGGAGCACCCTGAATTGCTGCGGGATGCCCCCTCCTGTGACCCCACCCCATAACACCGGAGCACAAGCCATGGAACAAGTCGATGTGATTGACGGGCTGAGCCCGGTCAGCGAGGGCAATGGCCGTCGTGAAGAGCTCAAGGAGCTGATGCTGCAAGGGCTGTGGAAAAACAACCCCTCCCTGGTGCAGGTGCTGGGGCTCTGCCCCACCCTGGCGGTCTCCTCCACCTTTACCAATGCGCTGGGGCTGGGATTGGCCACCATGGCGGTGCTGGTCAGCTCCAACCTCACCATCTCCCTGGTGCGCAACCTGGTGCCCAAGGATATCCGCATTCCCGTCTATGTGATGATCATCGCCGCCCTGGTGACCAGCGTGCAACTGTTGATGAACGCCTACACCTATGGCCTCTATCAGGCGCTCGGCATCTTCATCGCCCTGATCGTCACCAACTGCGTCATCATAGGCCGGGCCGAGGCGTATGCCTCCAAGAACCCACCCCTGCTGGCTACCCTCGACGGCTTCATGATGGGGCTGGGCTTTACGCTGGTGCTGCTGGTGCTGGGGGGGCTGCGGGAGATCATCGGCATGGGCACCCTGTTCGACGGTGCCGATCTGCTGCTGGGGGATTGGGCCAAGTCCTTGCGCATCGAACTGTTCCACGCCGACGCCAGCCTGCTGCTGGCGATCCTGCCTCCCGGCGGCTTCATCGGCCTGGGCCTGATGATCGCTGGCAAAAACGCCATCAACGACTGGCTGGGCCGCAAGCAGGCTGCCGACAAGGCACACGCCGACGTGCCGGCTGCGGTCACCCGCGCAACCCAGCTCTGAGACAAGAGAGAGCCATGAACAACCAGAAACGCAGGCTGATCCTGGAGCGGCTGCGGGACGACAATCCCCACCCCACCACAGAGCTCAACTTTCACTCGCCGTTCGAGCTGCTGATCGCCGTGCTGTTGTCAGCCCAGGCCACTGACGTGAGCGTCAACAAGGCCACCGACAAGCTCTATCCGGTGGCCAATACCCCGGCCGCCATGCTAGCGCTAGGGGTGGACGGGGTGAAGCAGTACATCAAGACCATTGGCCTGTTCAACACCAAGGCCGAGAACGTCATCAAAACCTGTGCCATCTTGCTGGAGCGTCATGGCGGCGAGGTACCGGAAAACCGCGAAGCGCTCGAAGCCCTGCCAGGGGTCGGTCGCAAGACGGCCAACGTGGTGCTCAACACCGCCTTTGGCTGGCCTACCATCGCCGTCGATACCCACATCTTTCGGGTGTCGAATCGCACCGGCTTCGCGGTGGGCAAGAACGTGGATCAGGTGGAAGAGAAGCTGCTGAAAGTGGTGCCCGCCGAGTTCAAGCTGGACGTTCACCATTGGCTGATCCTGCACGGTCGTTACACCTGTCTGGCTCGCAAACCGCGCTGTGGTTCCTGTATCATCGAGGACCTTTGCGAGTACAAAGAAAAGGTCTACCCGGAGAGCTGAACACACGGTCCTGCACACCATGCGGCCACATTCAGTCGATCCGGGTTCTCCCTTCTTCTATCGAATATCAGTACAACGTAAATCCTATCTGGAGAGCCAAGTCATGAGAATCCTGCATACGATGTTACGCGTCGGCGATCTGCAACGCTCCATCGACTTCTACACCCAAGTACTGGGGATGAAACTGTTGCGCAAGAGCGAGAACAGCGAATACAAGTACACGCTGGCCTTCGTCGGTTACGGCGACGAGAAGGATGAGTCCGTCATCGAGCTCACCTACAACTGGGGCGTGAGCGAATATGAGCTGGGATCGGCCTACGGCCATATTGCGCTGGAAGCAGACGATATCTATGGCACCTGCGATGCGCTGCGTGCCGCCGGCGCCAAGATCACCCGCGAGCCGGGCCCGGTCAAGGGCGGCAAAACCGTCATTGCCTTCGTGGAAGATCCGGATGGTTACAAAATTGAACTGATCGCCAAGAAAGACACAGGCACAGGCCTGGGTGACAGCGTCTAAGGCATCGCCAAGACAAGATCCCCATAAAAAAGAGCGCCACAGCGCTCTTTTTCATTGAAGGGTCACCACCCATCAGATGGCGCCATTGCGCCCCATGTTGATCACCACACGTCGGTTCTTGGCGCGGCCACCTTCGGTTTCGTTAGAGGCGACGTGCCGCTTCTCGCCATGCCCCTCTACCGAGATCTTGCCGGGTTCGATACCCAGATCCACGAACACCTTCTTGATGGCATCGGCCCGCTTCTCGGAGAGTTTCTGGTTCGGCCAGCGACCGCCATAGCTGTCGCTGTAGGCGTCGATCACCACCACATCGATACTCTTGTCGACCTTCACATACTCACCGATCATCGCCAACCGCCGTTTGGAGGCCAGCGACAGCTCGTCGCTGTTCTTGTCATAGGTGAGCACGCTGAAGGCGATGTCATTGAAGCTGTATGGCAGCAGGCTGTTCAGGCAATCCACGAACGCCTGATACTTGACCCGGAAGTTGACCGAGGAGAGCGACACCCGCACCGGTCGATTCTGGCGATACCAATCGCGATACTGGAAGGTCGGCATGCGCCCCCCCTCAAGCTCGTCCAGCATGGTCCAGGCGGTCTGCCCCTCCACCAGGCCATCGAACTGCTGGTAGAAGCGCAGCTGGCTCACTTCCCGTCCGGCGATGCCGGGTCGCCAGACTGGTGGCATGATCCCCAGACTGACCGTCTGGGTCCGGGCCTGCTGGCGCAGCCCCTTGAGTTCAAAATCCAGATTGATCCGGCGGCTGGCCCGGCTGACGAAGGCTCCCGTACCCCAGTTGGGAATGGGGTGTTCGAGGCGGCACTCCACTTGCGTGTCCGAGGTCAGGCGCCAGACGGATTGATCCAGGCCGGCACCAAACTCGGTAACGCCCGCCTGTAACTGCATACTCACAGATATGCTGACCAACCCTAACATCCAAGCGTTCAACTGCCTGCCCTCCACACGATCTCACGTTAGGTATCGGCAAAGACAAAACAAGCTTTAGGGCAAACCACTCAGTGAGGTGCAGAACGCGCCATCAACTTGAAACTGGCAAGCCAGCAGATCCCGCTCGGCGCTGTTCTGCTGTAAGGTGTCCGAGTACAGACTATGGGCTTCGTACACCTCGCGTATGGTTATCACGGGGAGTGTATGTCGTCGGTGAGGTAGCGGTTGCACCTGCGTCGCCATCGTAAAACCGCGAAGCCAGCAACGGCAGGCAGACCACCGGCAACATCTTGTGCGCCACTCCCAGCGTCTTCATCGCGCTCCCTGACGTGGTCAATGATAAGCCCGCGTGTCGATAATAGAATCAGACACCTGTCTCATGGTTGCGGATGAGGGACAAGGGCCGGCTTTTTTGCCATAATGCCGCCTCATTTCACGCCGACCGAGATACCATGACCGACGCTGTTCACACCCTCAAGGGCCGTTTTCGTGGCTTTTACCCCGTCGTCATCGATGTTGAAACCGCCGGGTTCAATGCCAGAACCGACGCCTTGCTGGAAATCGCCGCCTATACCCTCAAGATGGATGAGGATGGCTGGCTTCTGCCCGACCAGATCTTTCATTTTCACGTCGAGCCATTCGAAGGCGCCAACCTGGAGAAGGCGGCGCTGGAGTTCACCGGCATAGATCCTTTCAATCCACTACGCGGTGCCGTCAGCGAGAGAGAAGCGCTGACCGAGATTTTCAAGGGCATTCGCAAGGGGATGAAGGAGCACGACTGTGGCCGCGCCATCATAGTGGCCCACAACGCCACCTTCGATCACGGCTTCGTGATGGCCGCCGCCGAGCGCGCCGGCCTCAAGCGCAATCCGTTCCACCCGTTTGCCACTTTCGATACCGCCGCCCTCTCCGGTCTGGCACTGGGACAAACCGTACTGGCCAAAGCGTGTCAGAGCGCCCGCATCCCGTTTGACAATAAAGAGGCGCACTCCGCCCTGTATGACACAGAACGCACCACCGAGCTGTTCTGTCACATCGTCAACCGCTGGAAGAGCCTGGGTGGCTGGCCACCGGCCCATCCGGATGATGCCCCCGCCGACGACGACGCGAGCGAATAACCGGCACGAGCAATAAGCAAGAAGGCTGCCCTGGCAGCCTTCTTCTATTGGGTTGGCGAGATCAATCTGGTTTGACCAGAATAGCGAAATCAGGGCCATACAAAGCCGTTTTTCACCCCCACACCCACCTTGGCCCCCCGGGTCAGCCGGGAATGCTGCCAATAGGCATTTTGCCTGATTTTTTACTCGACATTTGTCACATTTTTCGCAAACTAACGGCCTTTCACATGACAGACAGCTACACAATCCATAAGGAAATCAAATGAATCCTGTTGTTATCGCGGTTGCGCTGATGCTGGTGCTCAGCCTGCTGCGGATCAATGTGGTGGTCTCCCTCTCCATCGGCGCCATCGTCGGCGGCCTGATCGGTGGACTCTCACTGCAGGAGACCCTCAGCACCTTTACCGGTGGTCTGGGTGGCGGCGCCGAAATCGCCCTCTCCTATGCCATGCTGGGGGCCTTTGCGGTCGCCATCTCCCGCTCAGGGATCACCGACCTGCTGGCCCGCAAGGTGATCAGCCAGTTGGGCAAGGATGCCAGCAGCTCTCGCATCCTCTGGGTCAAGAGCCTGCTGCTCACCTCAGTGTTGGCGGTCTCCATCTCCTCCCAGAACCTGATCCCGGTCCACATCGCCTTCATTCCTATTCTGATCCCGCCGCTGCTGCACGTCATGGCCCAGATGCAGATCGACCGCCGTCAGGTGGCCTGCGTCATCACCTTCGGTCTGACTGCGACCTATATGCTGTTGCCGGTCGGTTTTGGCGGCATCTTCCTCAATAACATCCTGGCCAAGAACCTGATCGACAACGGCGTGCCGGTCGAGCACGGCCAGCTGCCACTGGCGATGGCCATTCCGGTACTGGGCATGTTCATCGGTCTATTGATCGCTGTCTTCATCAGCTACCGCAAGCCACGCCAGTATGACATGGGCAAGATCCTGGCCGCCGAACCCGAATCCGTCGAGCTCAATCTCAACCACATCTGGGTGGCCCTGCTGGCCATCGGCGTGGCTCTTGGGCTGCAGTTGATGACCAACAGCATAGTGCTGGGGGCGCTGGCCGGTTTTGTCATCTTCACCTGCGGAGGGGTCATCAAGTTTCGCGAGAGTCAGGACGCCTTCACCCAAGGCGTGCGCATGATGTCCCTCATCGGCTTCATCATGATTTCGGCCGCCGGCTTCGCCGCCGTGATGAAGGCGACCCACGGGGTGGAGAGCCTGGTGCAGTCCGTCTCCGCGGTGATCGGGGATCAAAAGGGCCTCGCCGCCTTCCTGATGCTGCTGGTTGGCCTCTTGATCACCATAGGAATAGGCTCCTCTTTCTCCACCGTGCCCATCATAGCCACCATCTATGTGCCGCTGTGCATCCACCTCGGCTTCTCGCCCATGGCCATCATAGCCCTGGTCGGTACGGCCGGCGCACTGGGGGATGCGGGCTCCCCCGCCTCCGATTCGACGCTCGGCCCCACCTCCGGCCTCAACGCCGACGGCCAGCACGACCACATCTGGGACAGCGTGGTGCCCACCTTCATCCATTACAACATCCCGCTCATCCTCTTCGGCTGGATTGCTGCCATGGTGCTCTGAGCCACCGGACAAGATAGATGCAGACACGCAAAAGGCGACCTCAGGGTCGCCTTTTTGTTGTCCATCATGTGCGACCCGTCCTCCAGCCTGGGCTTGACGCGGGTATCCTGCTGGCAGGCGCTAGCTTGGATCGGGATAACAATCATATGCCCTGGCCTGTGTCACAGCCGTTTGCTGGCTTGCCCCAACACTGGCGTTACAGACTGGAGGACAGAGGCAGAGGCAGAGGCAGAGGCAGAGGCAGAGGCAGAGGCAGAGGCAGTCTGCTGGCTCTCCCTGGCGAATACCATCCCGGCCGCTTGAACGGGGCCAGTCCCCCTAGCCAGCCACATGACAGGCAACAAAAAGGCCGCTCATGATGAGCGGCCTTTTAATCAAGACTATCAGGACTTAGCTGTCGCGGCGCTTGTTGCCACCGAACTTGCGATCCTTGTTGAAGCCACCTTCACGGCGCTCCCCGCTCTTGTTGAACGGGCGGTCACCGCTGGGGCGACGGTCCTTGTTGAAGGGACGATCGCTACGCGGAGGACGGGGGGCGGTGTTGCTGCCAGCCGGCACTTCGGTATAGCGGGTGATCATCAGCGGACGCTGACAAACACGGGCTTTCTTGATCACTTCCAGTACATCAGCGGTCATGCCTTTCGGCAGATCGACGGTGGAGAAGTCATCGGCGATGTCGATGTTACCGATGAAACGGCTCTCGATGTTCGCTTCGTTGGCGATGGCACCCACGATCTGGCCCGGCTTGACACCGTGATGGGCACCCACGTCTACGCGGTAACGCTCCATCTCTACGTCAGGATTGTCTTTCAGCGGACGCGGCTCGAGGGACGGCATGCGACGGGCAGGACGATCGCCACGGTCGGCAAAGTCACGACCACCGTCACGGCGTTCGAAGTCACGGCCACCACGATCGTTGCTCGGGTTGAACTGCGGCTCAGGGATGGAGTCATCCAGGAGCAGCGGTTGGTCACCCTGCACCAGCTTGGCCAATGCGGCAGCCAGCTCCAGCGGATCGGCAGAATCTTCTTCGATCAGCTCATTCACCAGGTTGTGGTAGATCTCAAGCTCTTCGCCCATCATGGTTTCCCGGATGCGCTCTTTGAACTTGGTCATGCGGTGCTGGTTGATGTCCTCGGTGCTCGGCATCTTCATCGGCTCGATGGCCTGACGAGTAGCGTGCTCGATGGCGCGCAGCATGCGGCGTTCACGGGGAGCAACAAACAGGATGGCCTCACCCTTGCGACCTGCACGGCCGGTACGACCGATACGGTGTACGTAGGATTCGGTATCGTACGGAATGTCGTAGTTCACCACGTGAGTGATGCGCTCAACGTCCAGACCACGGGCGACAACGTCGGTGGCGATCAGAATGTCCAGCTGGCCTTGACGCAGCTTGTCGACGGTACGCTCACGCAGCTTCTGCGGGATGTCACCGTGCAGCGCTTCACAGGCGTGACCACGGGCGGCCAGTTTGCCAGCCAGCTCTTCGGCAGCGTTCTTGGTGCGCACGAAGACCAGTACAGCTTCGTACGGCTCGACTTCCAGCAGACGGGTCATGGCATCCAGCTTGTGCAGACCGGTTACCTGCCAGTAGCGCTGGCGGATGGTCGGTGCAGTGGACGTCTTGGTGATGATCTTGATCTCTTTCGGCTGCTTCAGATGCTTCTGGGCAACACGACGGATCTGGTCCGGCATGGTGGCAGAGAAGAGCGCAACCTGACGAGTGCTCGGGCACTGCTCCATGATCCAGTCCACGTCGTCGATGAAGCCCATACGCAGCATTTCATCGGCTTCGTCCAGTACCAGGGCTTTCAGGCCGGAGAGGTCCAGGTTCTTGCGACGGATCAGGTCCATCACACGGCCAGGGGTACCGACGACAACCTGAGCACCACGACGCAGGGCGCGGGTCTGGGTTTCGTACGAGGAACCACCGTAGATGGGCAGGACATGGAAGTCCGGCATGTGCTTGGCGTAACGTTGGCACGCCTCGGCAACCTGCAGCGCCAGTTCACGGGTCGGTGCCAGCACCAAAACCTGGGTATTGCGGTTACCAGCTTCCAGACGAGACAACAGAGGCAAGGCAAAAGCAGCGGTCTTCCCTGTACCGGTTTGCGCCTGCCCCAGCAGATCGTGTCCCGCCATCAGGTGGGGAATTGCTGCGGCCTGGATCGGTGACGGGCGCTCATAGCCCACGTCCTGCAGCGCTTTCAATACAGGCGCGGCCAGTCCAAGCTCACTAAAAAGGGGCAGTTGTTCGGTATCAGACATAGATTCTTCCAGATTAAGGCAGGCGGCTAAGCACCGCGGAATAGCAAAAAGGCGGCGATTATAGCGCCACTTTGTTCTGCTGTCTTGAAAAATGTGATAAGCCTCTCAAGACGTTGGCAATTATAGAGGGATCTTGCGACTATGGCTTGCTTATTTTGCACGCATGGTGCGTTATTGCAGATCACTCCTCGCTGGAGTCCTTGCCCCGCTTGTGTTTGAGCACTGCCATGGTCAATCGACTGGTACACAATAAACGCCCACGTTCGTCCCGCATTTCAATCTGCCACACCTGGGTCGTTACCCCCAGATGCAGTGGCGAGCAACGCCCTGTCACCACCCCTTCCCGCTTGGCCCGCAGGTGGTTGGCATTCACCTCCAGTCCCACGCAGTAGCTGTCCGGTCCGACCGCCATATTGGCAGCCAGCGACCCCAGGGTCTCCGCCAGCACCACGGACGCACCGCCATGGAGCATGCCAAGGGGCTGATGAGTGCGGTGATCCACCGGCATGGTGGCCGCCAGCCAGTCGGGGCCAAAGGCCGTGTAGACGATGCCCAAGTGGGCCATCAGGGTGTTGTGGGAGCTGGCATTGAGCCCCTCCAGGCTCATGGGCTTGCGCCAGATAGCGCTGTTTTCTTGACTCATGACGAGCAGACTCCTTATGTGATCAACGGGTTATACACGAGCAATGTCGGCGAAAAAAGTCAGAAAAAAAGATGCCCCGATCAGGGGGCATCTTGCCAAGCCAGGCCCTGATGCCGGACTCTCACCAGGGATAGGTCACGCCGGGCCATTCGGCCCAAGGCAGATCGCGCCCCGGCAGCCAAGGCTCGGACCAGTGCCACACCTTGCCAAGCCATACCCGCAGCTCGGCTTCCAGTTCAGCATCGGTGAGGGATGCCTCGGCCACCTTCCAGAAGAAGAGCTCCACCGCCACCTCCGGCAGGACCGAGGGGTAGAGATAGACCCCGCCCCAAAATTGCGGCTCCCGATCCGGGCTCCAGAGGCCATAGGCAAAGGAGCGCTTGGCCAGAAACTCGGACCGCTGCCACTCCAGATCCCCCTCGTGCTGGCTCAGACTGAACTGGGCAGAAGGCCAGACGTCATCCGGGCGAAAC
>NZ_CAWNYS010000009.1:0-4381 GCF_963878295.1 Aeromonas sp. HMWF014
CGCAGCCAGATGGTGAAGATGGCGGCGAGCCTGAAGGGATACACGGCGAGTCAGTTGAGTTTTCACATGGCATCGGTCTACCTCATCCATGAGCTGAGCTGCATGCCGTATGTGTCGCCGGGGAATATCCCGGGGCGGGTGGCAGACCTCGAGAAACAAGCGGTGCAGTTCGTATTACCAGAGAGAAGAGTGCGAAGTTACCCCCGTTGAGTGAAGCCAAAACCACAGCAGTACAGTCTGAAAAAAGCCAATAAAAACAATGCTAATCAGGCTTAACTGGCTGGCATTAACCTCGAGGGGGCGGTTTTTTATTGGCTGCGAATTAGTGGTGACGAGGATCACTTAAGGAGGCGAGCAAACCGGGCAGTCGGGGCGCTTGGGCAGCTTCATCTCGCGAAAGGTACCGGTGAGGCCATCGATCATCAAGAGGCGGCCGCTATAGCTACGTCCCGTGGCTGCCAGCAATTTTATCGCCTCCAGCGCCTGCAGGCTGCCCACCAGACCCACCACGGGGGCGAGCACACCTGCCTCGACGCAGGTAAGGGCCTGCTCGCCAAACAGGGCGCTGAGGCAGGCGTAGCAGGGCTCATCCTCCTGCCAGGTGAAGCTGCACAGCTGTCCCTCCAGCCGGATGGCGGCGCCGCTGACCAGGGGCACCCTGTGTTTGCGCGCGTATTGGTTGAGCAGATTGCGGATGGTCAGGTTGTCGGTACAGTCGAGCACCAGCTGATGACGAGGTAGCAGGGCATCGAGCTGCGCCTCGTCGGCCATGGCGGCATGGGTCTCCACCTTGAGCCAGGGATTGAGCGCGCGCAGCGACTGGGCGGCAGAGTCCACCTTGTACTGGCCGATGCGCTCATCCGTGTGCAGCACCTGACGTTGCAGGTTGGAGAGCTCCACCTTGTCAAAATCCACCAGGGTGAGTTGGCCAATACCGGCCACCGCCAGATACTGGCTGGCGGCGCAGCCAAGGCCTCCGGCACCGATCACCAGCACCTTGGCCTGCTTGAGCGCCTCCTGTCCCTCGAAGTCGAAGGATTTGAGGATGATCTGGCGGTTGTAGCGCAAGAGCTCGGCATCCGAGAGAATGTCGCTCACAGCAGCAATCCCCCGAATGGTTCGACGGTGACTGTTTCGCCCGCAGCAACGCGGCCCCGCTCACGTTCGAGAATGATGTAGCAGTTGGCCCGCGACAGTGAGCTGAACACGGCGGAATCCTGGGAGCCTGTGCTGCGCACCTCGAGGCCGTCTGGCCCCTGGCGCAAGATGCCGCGCTGAAAGTCGAGTCGACCCGGCGCTTTTTTCAGGGGCTCGCTGGCGATGGCCTGCAGGTGCAGCGGTCGTTCGAACTGCTGCCCGGCCAGCTTGGCCAGCGCAGGTTGCACCAGCTGATCGAAGGTGACCATGGCGGAGACAGGGTTGCCCGGCAGGCCGAAGAACCAGGCGTTGGGCAGGCGGCCGAAGGCGAATGGCTTGCCTGGCTTGATGGCGAGCTTCCAGAAACCGATCTCGCCGAGTTCCTCAAGCAACTGCTTGGTGAAGTCTGCCTCACCGACCGAGACGCCTCCCGTGGTGATGAGGGCATCGGCCTCACGGTCGGCCTGCTGGAAGGCGGCGCGCAGTTGCGCGGGGTCGTCCGGTATGATGCCAAGGTCGAGGCACTCACAGCCAAGGCGCGCCAGCATGGCCTTGACCCCGTAGCGGTTGGAGTCATAGATGTCGCCGTGGGCGAGCGGGGTGCCGACCGGTTTGAGCTCGTCCCCCGTGCTGAAGATGGCTACTCTCAGCGGGCGGCGCACCGGCATGGTGGCGATGCCGAGGGATGCCAGCAGCGGTAGCTCGCGGGGGGTGAGCCGGGTACCGCTGCTGAGCACGCTGGCCCCCTCGCGGATATCTTCGCCGCGGCGGCGGATATTCTGGCCCGGAATGGGCGGTACCAGAAAGGCGATCTTGTCACCGTCGGCCCGGGTTTCTTCCTGCATCACCACCGCATCCGTGCCCTCTGGCACGGGCGCGCCCGTCATGATCCGCACACAGTGGCCCGCCGGCCACTCTCCCTGATAGGGCTGCCCGGCGAAGGCTTTGCCTGCCATGATGAGCGGGGTGCCGGTTGCGAGATCGGCGAGCCGTACGGCGTAACCGTCCATGGCGGCGTTGTCGAACGGAGGCACTGACAAGGGGGAGGCGATATCTGCTGCGAGCACCCGGCCAAGGGCGTGGGGCAGGGGAACTTGCTCGGTGTCGCAGCAGCAGGCGAGTTGGTCCAGCATCCCTTGCAGGGCATCGCTCAGGGGGAGTAGTCCGCTGGTATCAAATCCCATCGTCATTACCTCTTTGGTGTGGTTGAAGGCAGATTATCCCAAAAATCACCGTGGATGGGCAGGCTTATCAGGGGCTGATACCACGCTGCCTGGCACCGGGGATGGCGGAAGATGACTTGTTTGTTGCAACCCTCCCCGTATGGGGGCGGCCATCAAGGGGCAAAACCCGACGGATTGGCATAAAGTCAGGTGGCGGACTTGAGTTAGCTTGAATTATGGCAATAATCGCCGTTTACTATTGCGCCACAAAAAAGTGCCGTCACAGACAAGGCGGCCATCACAGTTAATGAGCGTGGGAGAGGAACAAGATGACGAGCTTAAGCCAGGAAGCCCTGTTGGTCAGGGCAGCCCTCGAGACCGAGGGCCTCGAGACACCTCTGGTGGCCAATACGTTGAATGGTCAGCAGAAGAAAGAGAAGATCGAAGGCCACATGCGCGCCATCATGGAGACGCTGGGGCTGGATCTGACTGATGACAGCCTGGCGGAGACGCCGCACCGCATCGCCAAGATGTACGTGAACGAGATCTTCTCCGGCCTCGATTACAGCACCTTCCCCAAGGTGACTGTCATCGAGAACAAGATGAAGGTGGACGAGATGATCATGGTGCGCGATATCAGCCTCACCAGCACCTGTGAACACCACTTCGTCACTATCGATGGACAGGCCCACGTGGCCTATATCCCCCGTGGCAAGGTGATCGGGCTGTCGAAAATCAACCGTATCGTGCAGTTTTTCGCCCGCCGTCCCCAGGTGCAGGAGCGGCTCACCCAGCAGATCCTGCTGGCGTTGCAGACCTTGCTCGGCACCAAAGATGTGGCCATCAGCATCAAGGCGACCCACTTCTGCGTGAAGGCGCGTGGGGTGATGGATTCCACCTCCTATACCACGACCACCTCTCTCGGTGGCGTGTTCAAGACCCAGCCCGACACCCGTGCCGAGTTTCTGGGCGGCCTGAAAGGCTGATCTGTCAGGAGGCATGCTGCCATGGCGGTATGCCTCCTTTCTTCCTCCTTCCTCTTTTGTTCATGGGGCCAGTCGGCCATCTCTCCTGTGTCATCCGTCAATGTCTTTCAGGGATGGACCGGTGCGGTCAACCCGTGATTGAACGGGTGATCGCTGTCATAACACAAGGCCCCGCCAATTGGCGGGGCCTTGTCGTGTCTGACGATCTTGAGCGTGGAGGCTCAACCCGATTATCTCGCCCTCCTCGTTGATATCGATATGGCGATAACCGGTGGCAGGCTGCCGGGGTGGTGACTTGGCCTGCTGCTGCCAGTCACCATCCTCCATCAGCTCAGTCCGACGATCTCGCCGTCATCATCGATGTCGATATGACGGTAGGCTGGCAGGCTGCCGAGCCCCGGCATTGTCATGATGGGACCTGCCAGCGCATAGACAAAACCGGCGCCAGCGCACAACCTCACCTCGTCGATGGGCACCTCGAAATCAGTCGGTACTCCCTTCCTGGCGGGATCATGACTGATGGAGAGCGGCGTCTTGGCCATGCAGATGGGCAGGTGATCCCAGCCTGCGCGCGAGAGCGCCGCCAGCTGTCGGCGTGCCTTGTCAGAGAGCAGGACACCGCGTCCGCCATAGCCGCACTCCACCAGGGTGGTGAGCTTGGCACACAGGCTCATCTCATCGGGATAGAGCAGCTGGATTTGGCTTGGCATCTCGCAGGCGGCGACCACGGCCTGGGCCAGTTCGCTGGCACCCGCGCCCCCTTGCGTGAAGGCGTGGGAGATGGCGGTGCCACAGGCACCGGCCCGCAGTGCCTCGCGCATCAGCAGCGCCAGCTCGGCCTGGCTATCTGTGGGGAAGCGGTTGACCGCTACCACCACGGGTACGCCATAGCGGCGGGCATTGTTGATATGCCAGGCGAGATTGGTGCACCCCTGCTCAAGGGTGGGCAAGTCCTCCTCCAGCAGGCTCTCGGGCAGGGGCTGGCCGGGGCGGATGTCGAGCAGGCCGCTGTTGGCCTTGAGGCCGCGCACCGTCGCCACCAGCACCACGCAGGCCGGCGTGATACCGGACTGGCGGCTCTTGATGTTGAAGAAC
>NZ_CAWNYS010000009.1:4463-4806 GCF_963878295.1 Aeromonas sp. HMWF014
GATCACCGAGGAGTTGCCGTGGGCTATGTTGGCAAAGGGGCCCGCGTGCACCAGCACTGGGGTCTGCTCCGTGGTCTGCATCAGGGTCGGTTGCAGCGCGTCTTTGAGCAGCACCGTCATGGCGCCCGCGACTTCCAGCTGCTCGGCGGTGATGGGGTTGCCCTGGTTATCGAGGGCCAGCTGGATGCGACCGATGCGGGTGCGCAAATCTTTCAGGTCGCCGGCCAGCGCCAGAATGGCCATCAGCTCGGAGGCGGCCGTGATGACGAAACGATCCGTGCGCTCCACCCCATCGCCCGGGCCACCCTGACCGAAGCTGAGGTGGCGCAGGGCGCGGTCGTTC
>NZ_CAWNYS010000010.1:0-418 GCF_963878295.1 Aeromonas sp. HMWF014
TTGCAGGAGAGCGGCAAGGACGCACTCGCCCTTATCACTGAGACCGAGCTGCTGGGGGGCAAGGTACGCAGCAAACGCCAGCGGGAGAAGAGCAAGAACCTAAGCTCAGATGCGGTGATCCGCAACCTCGGCGAGCTGACCCAGGGCCAGCCGGTGGTGCACCTGGATCACGGGGTCGGCCGCTATCTCGGGCTCGAAACCATCGATGCCGGCGGCCTGCCCACCGAGTTCCTGACCCTGGAGTATGCCGGTGGTGACAAGCTGTTTGTGCCGGTGACCAGCCTGCACCTCATCAGCCGCTACACCGGCTCTGACAATCCGCCCAGCCACAAGCTGGGCGGTGAGGCTTGGGTCAAGGCGCGGCGCAAGGCGGCGGAGAAGGTGCGCGACGTGGCGGCCGAGCTGCTGGATGTGTACG
>NZ_CAWNYS010000010.1:428-11676 GCF_963878295.1 Aeromonas sp. HMWF014
TACCGCCAGTTTGCCGCCGGTTTCCCGTTCGAGGAGACAGAAGATCAGCTCAATGCCATCAACGCTGTGTTGGGGGACATGTGTCAGGCCAAGAGCATGGATCGGCTGGTGTGCGGCGACGTGGGCTTTGGCAAGACCGAGGTGGCGATGCGCGCCGCCTTCGTGGCGGTCCATGGCGGCAAGCAGGTGGCGGTGCTGGTGCCGACCACCTTGCTGGCCCAGCAGCACTACGACAACTTCCGTGATCGCTTCGCCAACTGGCCGGTGCGGGTCGAGGTGCTGAGCCGCTTCCGCTCCGCCAAGGAGCAGAATGCCGTCATGAAAGAGCTGCGCGAGGGCAAAGTGGACATCATCATCGGCACCCACAAGCTCTTGGGCTCAGAGCTCACCTTCAAGGATCTGGGGCTGCTGGTGGTCGATGAAGAGCACAGATTCGGGGTACGCCAGAAGGAGAAGATCAAGGCGCTGCGGGCCGACGTGGATATCCTGACCCTCACAGCGACGCCGATCCCGCGCACCCTCAACATGGCGATGGCTGGCATGCGGGATCTCTCCATCATCGCCACCCCGCCCGCCAAACGGCTCGCCATCAAGACCTTCGTGCGCCAGCAGGAGCCCGCGGTCACCCGCGAGGCGGTGCTGCGTGAACTCAAGCACGGCGGCCAGGTCTACTACCTGCACAACGACGTGGAGAGCATCGAAAAATGCGCCAGCGATCTCGCCGAGCTGGTGCCCGAGGCGCGCATCGGCATCGCCCACGGTCAGATGCGCGAACGCGATCTTGAGCGTGTCATGTCGGACTTCTACCACCAGCGCTTTAGCCTGCTGGTCTGCACCACCATCATAGAGACCGGCATAGACGTGCCGAGTGCCAACACCATCATCATGGACCGCGCCGATCATCTGGGGCTGGCCCAGTTGCACCAGTTACGGGGCCGGGTTGGCCGCTCCCACCACCAGGCCTATGCCTACCTGCTCACCCCCCATCCCAAGCTGATGAGCAAGGATGCGGTCAAGCGGCTTGAAGCCATCGCCTCGCTCGAGGATCTTGGCGCCGGCTTTGCGCTGGCGACCCACGATCTGGAGATCCGGGGTGCCGGCGAGCTGCTGGGCGACGATCAGAGCGGCCAGATCGAATCGGTCGGCTTCACCCTTTACATGGAGATGCTGGAGCAGGCGGTCGAGGCGCTGAAAAATGGCAAGGAGCCGTCGCTGGAGCAGCTGATGAACCAGCACACCGAAGTGGAGCTGCGCCTGCCAGCGCTCTTGCCGGACGACTACATACCGGACGTCAATATGCGTCTCTCCATATACAAACGCATCGCCAGCGCGGCCGACGAGCAGGAGCTGCGCGAGTTGAAAGTAGAGCTGATAGACCGCTTCGGCCTGCTGCCGGAAGCAACCAAAACCCTGCTGGAGCTGGCCGCCTTCCGCCAGCGCGCCACTGCGCTGGGCATTCGCCGGGTGGAGATGAGCGAGCGCGGCGGTTACCTGGACTTCACCCAGGAGACCCGCGTCAACCCTGGCTATCTGGTCAAGCTGCTCTCCAGCCAGCCCCGGGTCTACAAGATGGACGGGCCAACCCGGCTGCGTTTCCAAGTACCGACCCAGGAGCGCGCCATGCGTCTCAAACTGGTGGATGGCTTGCTGGCGGATCTGGCCAACAACAGTCTGTGAGGGCGAGCCTTGCTGGCAGATAGTCCAGCGAATGAAGCCAACTAAAACGGGAGCCAAATCGGCTCCCGTTTTTTATTTGCTATCTGTCAGCAGGGTACTATCAGCCCTGGTTGGCCGGATCCTCGTGGGAGGAGAATTCGCGCATGAAGGCCTCGGCCCGCTCCACCATCTTGGTGGAACCGACGAAGTAAGGGGTGCGCTGATGCAGTGCGGTGGGCTGGATGTCCATGATGCGGCCAAATCCGTCTGAGGCCTTACCACCGGCCTGCTCCACCAAAAACGCCATGGGATTGCACTCATAGAGCAGGCGCAGCTTGCCGTTCGGGGAGTTGGTACCGGACGGATAGATGTAAATGCCGCCCTTGAGCAGATTGCGATGGAAATCGGAGACCAGAGAGCCGATGTAACGGGAGGTGTAGGGTCTGTGGGTCGCCTCGTCCCGCTCCTGGCAATATTTGAGGTACTTCTTCACCCCGTCCGGGAACTTGATGTAGTTGCCCTCGTTGATGGAGTAAATTTTGCCCTCCTCCGGGATGCGGATGTTCTCGTGGGAGAGGCAGAAGCAGCCAATGGACGGGTCGTAGGTAAAGCCGTTGACACCAAAGCCGGTGGTGTAGACCAGCATGGTGGAGGAGCCGTAGACCACGTAACCGGCAGCGACCTGACGGTTGCCCGGCTGCAGGAAGTCTTCCAGGGTGACACCGGCACCGGACGTGCTGACGCGGCGGTAGATGGAGAAGATGGTACCGACCGAGACGTTGACATCGATGTTGGACGAGCCGTCGAGGGGATCGATCAGCACCACGTATTTGGAGTGACGGGAGAGCTCGGAATCGAAGGAGACGAAATCCTCCTCCTCTTCAGACGCCATGCCACACACTTCGCCGCGCGCCTCCAGCGCCGCCTTGAAACGCTCGTTGGCGTACACATCCAGCTTCTGCTGTACCTCGCCCTGCACGTTCTCAGCGCCCATGGAGCCAATGATATCTGCCAGCCCCGCCTTGTTGATCTCCCGGTTCACCACTTTGGCGGCCAGACGGATGGAACTGAGCAACGAGGTCAACTCCCCGGTCGCGGTGGGATAATCCGCCTGTTTTTTGACGATGAACTCGCCCATGGTGATCATGTTTCGCATTATTGTTCCTTTAAGATCGTTTCCGTTGGCTTTGAAAACGTTTGCACGCATCGACAAAAAAAGTGCCGATCCTCGGCAGCCTTGTTTTGTAACCTAATGTAACGTTTGTTTTTTGTTTTTGCAGCGAATTAAGCCGCTGAATAAATGCGCATCATGGCCCTCCAGACCCCACAAAAACACGCTTAAACCGGTGTCAATCGGTAACTTTCACCATGTTAATTCGTGATGCAAAGTCACGAACAGGCCGCCATGGTGGGTGCAACGGCCCACTTGGCCCCCCTATCTGGGTAGCTGACGGCAAGGTCAGTGCCCTCCTCTTGAGATCTCCAGATCGATCCCGCACACTGGCCAGGCGTTGGAAGCAAAAAAACATAAGGATATTCAATGAAAAGGACTCTCATTGCCGGCACGGTTGCTGCCCTGTTCGCACTCCCCATCATGGCGGCCCAGGTACCTGCCGGTACCCAGCTGCTGCCTGCGGAGCAGCAAACCTTCATTCGCAACATCAATACGGAACCCGCCTCCATCGATCCCCAGATGGTAGAAGAGAGCGCGGGCAGCGATATCGTCAACGACCTGTTCGAGGGGCTCTACACCCTGGATGGCAAGGGTAAACTGCAACCTGCCGGCGCCCTTGGCTACGAGCTCGACAGCACGGGCACCGTCTACACCTTCAAGCTGAGACCCGATGCCAAATGGTCCAACGGCGAGCCGGTAACGGCGGCCGATTATGTCTATGGCTGGCAGCGGGCGGCGGATCCCAAGAATGCCTCCAACTATGCCTGGTTCATCGAGCTGACCGGCGTCACCAACGCCAGTGAGGTGGTACAGGGCAAGCAGAGTCCGGATACGCTGGGCATCAAGGCGATCGATGCTCATACCCTGCAGATCACATTAACGAACCCGGTGCCCTTCTTCCTCAAAACCCTCTCTCACTACACCACCTTCCCGGCGCCGAAGGCGACCATAGAGAAGTTCGGGCATGGGTGGGTCAAGCCAGGCAACATCGTCTCCAACGGCGCCTTTGTGCTCAAGGAGTGGACCCCCAACGAGCGGCTCATCGCCGAGCGCAATCCCCTCTACTGGGATAACCAGAACACAGTGCTCAACAAGGTGCTCTATCTTGAGATAGTCTCGGATACCGCCGCCTACAACCGCTATCGCGCCGGTGAACTGCACTACACCACCTATCCGCTGGAGCAATACAAACAGCTCAAGAGCAAGAGCCCTGAAGAGCTGGTCAACGCGCCCATGCTCGCCACCTATTACTATGTGTTCAACACCCAGCGCAAACCGTTCGACGACCCGAAAGTGCGCAAGGCGCTGTCGCTTGCCATCGACAGGGACACCATCACCGAGAAGATCCTGGGGCAAGGTCAACTCTCCGCTTTCAGCCTGACCCCGCCGAGCGTGGACGGCTTCGAGCTCAAGCGCCCAGTCAGCCAGTTGCTGAGCAAGGAGGAGCGCATCAAACAGGCGAAAGCGCTGCTGAGCGAGGCGGGCTACGGCCCGGACAAGCCGCTGGATGTGGATATCCTCTATAACACCAACGAGAGCCACAAGAAGATAGCGTTGGCCATCTCCTCCATGTGGAAGCACAACCTGGGAGTCAGCGCCAAGCTCAACAACATGGAGTGGAAAACCATGGTGTCCGCGCTCAATGAGGGGGATTTCGGCGTCAGCCGCTACTCCTGGAACGGGGATTACAACGATGCTTCGACCTTCCTCGACATCATGACCTCCAGCAGCAGCGCCAACAGCGGCAAGTGGTTCAACAAGCAGTATGATGCCCTGCTGGCCAAGGCCCATGACTCCAAGGATCCGGCCGAGCGCAACCAGCTCTATCAGCAGGCCGAGGCACTGATCGATGACGAGGCTCCCATCGCCCCCGTCTACTTCTACGTCAAGTCACGGCTGCTCAAGCCCAGTATCAAGGGCTATCCCTATCAGAACCCGCAAGACGTGGTCTACTCGAAAGACCTCTATCTCACCGCGCAGTGACGCCCTCACCCCCTGAACAGAAAGACCGCCTCGAAGGCGGTCTTTTTTTCAATCTTCCCGACAGCTCGCCAGCGCCCCTCTGGCACGACGACGCAGTACCACGGGCCTGACCAGCAGTTGCGCCAGCAAGACCCCGAGCAACGTCATGCCGCCCCCTATCAGGTGATAGCTGGTCAGCTTTTCCCCCAGCCAGCTGATGGCCAGCGCCGCCGTCATCACGGGCAACAGGTTCATGAAGATGGCGGTACGACTCGCCCCCAGCAGGGCTATGCCCTGCATCCAGAGCCAGGGTGACAAAGCCGAGGTAGGGATACCGGCGTAGAGGATGAGCCAGAGCGCGCGGCCATCTGGCCACTGCCCGTCCACCAACAGGTAAAACGGGGTGAGAAACAGCAGGCTGCACAGCACCTGGCCATAGAGCATGGACCAGTTGTCCAGCCCCAGATCCCACTTCTTGAGCAGCACGCTGTAAAGCGCATAAGTCGCCGCCGACAGCAGCATATAGACGGATCCGATGTGAATGCCCCGGGTGATCAAACGGGAGGGATCCCCCTGCCCCAGCAAGATGGCCAGCCCCAGAATGGAGATGGCGCCACCGAGCAGAGCGCCCCAGGTCGGACGCTCACGCAGCAGCCAGATGCTGAGCAGCACAGTGATCAACGGAGTCAGCCCCATCATCAGGCCTATCTCGGTCGCCCCCAGGGTTTGCGCCGCGTAGTAGCCGAAGGTCTGGTTCAGCACCATGCCGAGCAGGGCCAACGCCGCCAGGTGATAGAAGCCGGCCCGCAGCTTGGCGCGATCCCGCCAGGCCCGGTGCGCGAGGAAAGGCGTCAAAATGATGGCTGCCACCATCCATCGCGACCAGGCCAACGCCGCCGGTGAGAGCACCCCGACCGCCAGCTTGCTGACAATGCCATTGCCGGCCCAGATGGCCATGCAGGAGAAGGGAAACAAGAAGGCAAAGGGCATCACTATATCCAGAAAAAACGAGCGGGTATTCCCGGCGGGAGTCGGGAGTATAGAGAGGCAAGCAGGATTAGCAAGTACCGGCCGGCCTTGTCAAGGCAGGCTGGTTTGAAACGGAATCGAACAGAGCCAATGTGGGCAGATCAGAGCCAAAAACAATCATGCCCGCACGGGGGCGGGCATGAAGCGACGGGATGGAATGGTGAAGCAATCACGCCGCATCCATGTGCAGTCTGGAGATCATGGCGTTGACCTCGACCACGGTCTGGCGGTGGGGGATGTCAGCTGGCGTTGGCATCATCAGCAAGCCTGACTGGAAATCAAAACGCCCCCTGCCGTGGATATAGATCCGTCCCTTGAAGAAGGTTTTGACATGTTTTGCCACCATCAGTGGCAGGTACTTCTTGAACACTCTCATCGTTTGCAACCTCTTGCAGTTGTATCCGTATGACAGCAGCTTCTGCGAAATAATTCCGTAAAATCTATATAAACATCCGGAAAAATCGCGACTCTCTTCCCCAAAAAACCAACTTATAACTTTTTATTAACTTTTAGCGTATTGTATGTGGTCCTTCCAACCAGAGCAAGACCCCCTTGTCATCTTGCCACTCGATACAGGCCAGACCCGAGGTGGCAAACATGGGCGCACCCGCCGCAGGACAGAGGCTGTGCACCAGATACCCCACCAGCGGCAGGTGGCTGACCATCAAAATATTGTCATGTGTTGCCGCCAGCGCAGTGAGATAGCTCGCGACAAACGCCGGGTCGCCATAGGGGGTGATCTCGCTGCTCTCCTCGACCCTGGCGGCCTTGGGTAATTGATTGCATATGCTCTGCCAGGTTTGTCTGGCACGCAGATAATTGCTGTGAACAACCAAACCCAGTTCGCCATCCAGCTGGGGCGCCAGCCAACTTGCCATGTGGATGGACTCTTTAATGCCCTGCTCGGTCAGTGGACGCTGTTCATCTGTTTTCGCATTCATGCCAGCCTGGCCATGACGCATGATGTAGATTTTCATTACAACCTCGCCCAAGGGGCCTGTTTTGATAGCGGGGGGATCTTACCCCGCCATGCCGGGGGAAACAATTGCGCTACCTCTCAGAAAAGGGTTTGCCTCACTGGATAGCGGGGTCGATAATCATGTTTAAATTCAAATAAATCCAACATGAGTCACGCCCCAATGAGCCCATATGCCAGTCCTAATGACCACCGGCAGTACCACTATCTGGAGCTGGCAAACCGGCTCAGGGTCTTGTTGATCTGCGATCCCGATACCGACAAGTCAGCCGCTTCCCTGGCCGTCAACACAGGTCATTTCGACGATCCGGCCGATCGACAGGGGATGGCTCATTTCCTGGAGCACATGCTGTTCCTGGGCACCCGAACTTATCCCAAGCCGGGTGAGTACCAGCAATTTATGAGTCGTCATGGCGGCAGCAACAACGCCTGGACCGGCACCGAGTTCACCAACTTCTTTTTCGAGATAGACAACGGCTTCTTCGAGACCGGGCTCGACCGTTTTTCCCAGTTCTTCATCTGCCCCACCTTCACCCCCGAATGGGTGGACAAGGAGCGCAACGCAGTCGACTCCGAGTACCGTCTCAAGCTGCAGGACGATGTGCGCCGCAGCTACCAAGTACATAAAGAGACGGTCAACCCGGCCCACCCCTTCTCCAAATTCTCGGTCGGCAACCTGGATACCCTGGCCGATCTGCCCGGTCGGGATCTGCGTGCCGATCTCATCCGGTTCTACGAATCTCACTACAGCGCAGATCGCATGGCGCTGGTGATGATCTCGCCTGAATCCATCGGGACCCAGATTGCGTGGTGCGATCGCTTTTTCGCTCCCATTTTGAATCGCAATTTGGGAATACCGCCCCTGACGCACCCCCTCTATCGCCTCGACGATCTCGGCATCCGCATCCGCATCAATCCGGTCAAGGAGACCCGCAAGCTGGCGCTGACCTTCCCGCTGCCCAACGTCGACGAGTTTTATGACAAAAAACCCCTCACCTTCCTGAGCCACCTCATCGGTTATGAAGGGGATGGCAGCCTGCTCTCCCTGCTGAAAGCGAAAGGCTGGGTCAACCAGCTCTCCGCCGGGGGGGGGATCAGCGGTGCCAACTTCAAGGATTTCGGGGTGAGCTTCGGCCTTACGCCGCTTGGGCTCGAACACGTCAACGAGATAGTGGCCGCCCTGTTCGGCTATCTGAAGCTCATCGAACACGGCGGGGTGGAAAGCTGGCGCTACGAAGAGAAGCGCACCGTGCTCGAGTCGGCATTCCGCTTCCAGGAGCGGGGCCGGGCACTCGACACCGTCTCCGGGCTGGTGCTCAACCTCTTTAGCTACAAAGCCGAAGACCTGCTCTACGGCGACTACATGATGCGCGAATACGACGAGGCGCTGATCCGCCACCTGCTCGCCAAGCTCACCCCACACAACCTGCGCATGACCATCTCGGCGCCGGAGCTGACCACAGATCGCCTCGCACGCTGGTATCAGACCCCCTATGGCGTCGACGTCATCACGGAGGCGGAGAAGATCCATTGGCAACAGAGCAAACCTGATCCGTCCCTCGCCCTGCCCTTGCCCAATCCCTTTATCAGCAGCCGGCTCGATCCGCGCCAGCCGGCGCTGCAGGCCGACATGCCCGCCTGCCTCATCGACAGGCCAGGGTTTCGGCTCTGGCATCTGCACGAACATCAGTTCAGCGTGCCCAAGGGCAATCTCTACATCTCCATCGACAGTGAGCACGCGGTCAAAAGCCCGCGCCACATCGCCATGACGCGGCTGGCGGTGGAGCTACTCACCGATCACCTCAACGCCCTCACCTACCCGGCAGAGCTGGCAGGGCTGGGCTACCAGATTTATGCCCACCAGGGCGGCTTTACCATCAACCTGAGCGGCTTTGCCGACAAACAGCCGCTGCTGCTCGACATGATCCTCGGCAACCGCACCCTGGGCTATCCGGATCCGGGCCGCTTCGCCGAGATCAAGGAGCAGCTCATCCGCAACTGGGACAACCAGTCCAAGGCTCGCCCCATCGCCCAGCTGTTCAACCAGCTCACCAGTTTGCTGCAGCCGAACAACCCGCCGTTCGAGCAGTTGCTGCGCCATCTGCGCACCGTGGAGCTTGGCGAGATGCCGGCGTTTGTCGCCCAGCTGTTTGGCGAGGTGCACATCGAAGCCCTGGTACACGGTGACTGGGACGCCGCCGAGGCACTCGAACTGGCCGCCCTGCTGGAACGCCATCTCGGTGCCAACAGCCAGCCCAGTGCCGAGACCCGCCGCCCGCTGATCTCCATTCAGGACAGAGGCACTCTGATCCGCGAGCAGGGTTGTGAACACGAAGATTCGGCGCTGCTGGTCTACTACCAGTCCCGCACCACCCGGGCGCGGGATCTTGCCTGCTTCGCCCTGGCCAACCACATCATGTCATCCAGCTTCTTCCACGAGCTGCGCACCCGCCAGCAGCTCGGCTACGTGGTGGGTGCCGGCAACCTGCCCCTCAACCGCCACCCCGGCCTTATCTTTTATATCCAGTCCCCGGTGGCAGGGCCGCAGATCCTGCTCGATGCCGTAGAGGAGTTTATCGACCTCTTTCCCCTGGCCATGCTCGAATTCACCGAGCAGCAGTGGCAAGAGAGCAAGGCGGGACTGCAGGCCCAGCTGAGCGAGCGGGATGCCAACCTGCGCAGTCGCGGCCAACGGCTCTGGGTCAGCATAGGCAACAAGGATCTGGGCTTTGATCAGCGCGAAAGGGTGTGCGATGAGGTGGGCATGCTGAGCCGCGCCGATCTGGTGCGCTTCATCATACAGCTGCGCTCACGCACCTCGGATCGGCTGATCCTCTGCAGCTATGGCCAGGGCCACGAGCACGACGAGCGCATCACAGGTCAGTTTATCGATGATCCCAAGGCGTTCCGGCTCAATGCCAGCACCTGCTAGGCCTGATAGAGACATTCTCGCCCATCAGCCAATCCCGCCCAATAAAAAGCCGACCCCTGGGGGTCGGCTGGAAAAACCATAATCAATTGCGACCAAAGCCGCCAAAAGTGAACATGAGCGTGAAAATCAGACACTGTGTTGATGGTGGACCGGATGGTTCAAACCAGAGCGCACCTGCCAATATCAACAGTGATTGAGAAACAGGCTCATCATAGGCACGCCACTCCCTTGCCACGTTGATCTATGTCAAAGGAGGTAGCAAAGAGTCCGTGACCTGCGGCTTTGTCGAGCGGGATCACACTTTCAGCCCCGGCGGATCAGGCGATAGGCCACTTCATCGAAATAGGAGAGCTGACCGGAGAGCACCCTGGGGTGGTCCACCTCTGCTGCCCGGCCCAACACCTCCACTCGAAAATCGCGCTCGAACAGGGTGCGCACTTCCATCTCCCCCACCGAGAAGGGCGGCTGCCGCTGCTGCTCCGGCTGATACTCCAGGGTCACCAGCAGGATCTGGCCACCGGCTTCCATCAGGCGGCTCATCAGCTCCGCATACTGGCGGCGCATGTCCGTCGGCAAGGCGATCAGGGCCGCCCTGTCATAGGCCAGCCGGTAACGACGCCCCAGCTCGGGGGCGGCAAAAAAGTCCCCCTGATGGATGCGCAGGGAGCCGTGCTGATGACACTGATAGGGGCCCAGCTCGCCGAGGGTATCGGTGAGCTGGTTTTCACTGAAAAACTGTTCGATGGCGAGCGCAGAGAGCTCGAAGCCATCGATGGGGTGCCCCAGGCCATTGAGCCAGAGCATGTCGCGGGATTTGCCGCACAGGGGCACCAGCACGGGTTCTTCCTGTTGCTGGGCAGACCACCAGGATTGCAGCCAGCGATTGAAATCCGCCTGATGAAAGCCAATCCGGTTCTCTTCCCAACGCTGATGCCAAAACGCCGCTTCCATCGTTATTACCCTTCTGTGCTAAAGATGCCTCAATATCACAACTTAACCGGCACCGCGCAACCCTTCCCCTGCCCTTTTTGTCAGACAGACGATGACAACGCGATACACGGCGATACCCCCTATTTTTGACACGTTTGTGGCAACAAGGTGGCCCAGATCCTGTGTAACAAGGTCATGGGTCAGGCCGTTCAACAGATGACAACATGTGAGTGGGCGCACAACATCGGCCAACAGATCACCCACGCGCCGCTGCCAGCACCCTTTCGATATGGGCAAAATCAGGGCGCTCGGCGGGCGAGTCACAGAGGCAAGCCGCGCTCAGCCGATGCAGCTCGTCGAGCTGTGATGACTCTGCCTCACAGCGCGCAAGCAGCTCCTCCAGCAGGCAGCCAAAGGCGCGCACCTCGAGCCGCTCAAGGCCCAGCGCCCGCTCGCGGTTGTTGCTGTCATACAAAGAGGCCGCGCCAAAATCCCCGAGCAGGGCGTGGGCCGGGGCGCCAGGCTCACGGGCAAAGAGGATATTGTGGCCGTAGAGATCCCCGTGCATGATGCCCGCACGGTGCAGATG
>NZ_CAWNYS010000011.1:0-14815 GCF_963878295.1 Aeromonas sp. HMWF014
ACATCAGAAGGATCGGTCAATGGATCCTTAACTGATCGGCATTAGGCCATTTGGCCTCTCTTTTTTGATCCCCCCTTTTTACACGGCATGGCAGCGGCCTCCCATCGCCACCACTCCCATATCGGCTTGTTGCCGCCGCGCAATTTGCCTAGACTGCCTGTTCACTTCGGGTCGCACATCGACCCCCTCCATCAGGCAAGGAGCAAGCATGATCACCTTATACGGAACCCCTGTCAGTCGAGCCCTGCGCATCTCCTGGTTACTGGAAGAGTTGGGCGTGGCGTGGCAATTTCAGTTTCTCGATTTCGCCAAGGGCGAGAATCGCAGCGACTGGTTTCTGGCGCTGAACCCGAGCGGCAAGATGCCGGTGCTCAAAGATGGGGATTTTGTGCTGACCGAATCTGCCGCCATCATGCAGTACCTAGCAGAAAACTATGGTGCAGATTGGCTGCCAGCCAGAGGAACGCAGGCATCGGCGCTGCATGCCCAGTGGGTCAGCTTCATCACCTGTGAGCTGGAGCAACCCTTGTGGACCATCGCCCGAACCACAGCGCCTGCCGGCCATCTTCCCCACCGCCAAGTGGGAGTTTGACAAGGCGGCAGCCATCGCCGAGTCCTGGGTGCCGGCGCACGGCTACCTGCTGGGCGAGCAGATCACCCTGGCGGATCTGCTGCTGGCCCATACCCTGATGTGGGCAACCCGCTTCGAGCAGACCATTCCATCCAAGCTGGCCGCCTATCGGGATCGTCTGGCCAAACGCCCGGCTCTGCAGGCCGTGCTGGCAAAGACCCAGGCCATCGCCGACGCCGCCCAGGCCAGCTGACGCCAACATGTGCAAACGGGAGCCCCGATGGCTCCCGTTTTCATGCGTGACATGGCGGTTTCGCTGCGCTCAATTGGTATGAAAGCCACTCCCTTTGGGCGGCGGCGCCTCCGTATACTCCATCCGGGTCACTTCGGCGGTGCGCGGCCCGTGTTCCAGCCAGCCCAGCATCATCTGCACCCTGTGCTCGGGCCCACAGATCAGGATCTCCACCGACCCGTCCTCCAGGTTATAGGCGTGGCCGCGCAGCCCCAGTTGCAGCGCCTGTTCTCGGGTGAAGTAGCGAAATCCAACCCCTTGCACCTGACCCCAGACTCGTACGACAAACGATTGCTCTCTCATTTCTCACACCTTCCCCTTAAGAAATTCTCCCCCAAGGCGATAATGAGCGCGACACTCTCTTCCCCTTGCAGGACGCAATGCCATTATGAAAGAAGTAAAATTCCGGTGGGTTGACCGTTATCTCATTCACCTCACGATCAGCGAAAAATTTCTCATCACCTTCTGGTGCCCTTTGTTGTTCATCGCCTTGCTCACCGGGTACCTGCTGGCTGACGGTCATGATCAGCAGATGCAGATCCGGCTGGATCAACTCAAACAACGGGTCGAGACCAGCGCCCAACTGGTAAGCCAGCAAGCCACCCTCACCCTGCCCGCCGATCTCACCATCAGCCCGACCGGCAGTGCCGGCCTGAGCCAGCAGGGCGACAACTACCGTTTCAGCGCCAGCGTAGGCCAGGCCGGTTTCGTGACCGGCAGCCTGGATGCCGGTCGCTACTCCATGTGGGAAGGACAAGGTACCACCCTCACCATCATCGCCGTGCTGGCGGCCTTGCTGGCCCTCATCACCCACTATCTGATGACCTTTGTCTCCGGTGCCCTCTACTCCACCAACAAGGCGCTGCAGACAGTGGCTGACGGGGATCTCACCTTCCGCCTCAATTTCTTCCCGGTGCGGGACGAGTTCTCCATCCTCGCGGGCAGCATAGACAGATTCACCGACCGCCAGCACAAGATAGTACAACTGGTGGAGGAGTCTGCCGAGGCGCTCACCATGGCCGCCGACGAGTTTCGCGATCACGCCAGCGAAGGGGAAACCATGGCCCGCTCCCAGCGCCAGCACATGGACTCCCTGGCCGCCGCCATGGAGCAGATGTCGGCCGCCATCCGCGAAGTGGCGCGCAACGCCAACGACACCCTGCAACAGACACGTCAGTCGAGCGAAGAGGCGGCCAATGGCGCCGCCCGGGTATCCCTTACCATCGCCACTATCCGCACCCTGGCCGACGAGATTGGCAATGCCTCCGGCGCGGTAGAGCGGCTGACCGACAACGCCAACCGGATCAACGAGGTGGTCAACGTCATCAACGCCATCTCCCAGCAGACCAACCTGCTGGCGCTCAACGCCGCCATCGAGGCGGCACGGGCCGGTGAGCAGGGACGCGGCTTTGCGGTGGTGGCCGACGAGGTGCGCACCCTCGCCAGCCGCACTCAGCAAGCCACCGTCGAGATCCAGCAGATGATCGAAGAGCTGCAGACCGGTACCGGTGCCCTCAACGACATCATGGAGAAAACCGTTGACCGCGCTGCCAGCAGCCAGGCGCTGATCAGCGAAGTAGGGCTCGACATCGACAAGCTCAGCCATCACAGCGATGCAGTGCTGGAGATGAGTACCCAGATCGCCACCTCCAGCGAAGAGCAGAGTTCGGTCGCCGAGGAGATCACCCGCAACCTGGACCAGGTGCGCCACGAAGCGGGTCAGGTGGAGGAATCCGCCAACGCTTCGGTGGCCGGCACTGCCGGGCTCAAAGGCACGGCAACCGAGCTGGCCCAAGCATTGAAGGGGATCAAGAGCTGATCTGAGCCCGATGCCAGATCAGACAAGCCGGGCTCTCTTGCCAAGGTTGTTTGAGTTTTAGCAGCGGGCCACATAGAATGTGGCCCCTTTTCTTTTTACCATCGGCAAACACCCATGAGCGTTTTCATCTATCTCGTCAAAGGCCGCGAAAAATCCCTGCTGCGTCGTCACCCCTGGATCTTCTCCAAGGGGATTGAGCGGGTTGAAGGCAACCCTGTTGACGGCGATACCGTCGAGATTTACGCCAACGATGGCAAATGGCTCGCCCGTGGTGCCTGGTCAGGCAGCTCCCAGATCCGTGCCCGGGTCTGGACCTTCGATAAAGAAGAGACAATCGATCTCGACTTCTTTATCCGCCGCCTCAAATATGCGCAGGAGTCTCGCGATCCGCTGATCAAGCGTCAGGGTCTCACCGGCTATCGCCTGTGCGCGGCCGAATCTGACGGCCTGCCGGGCCTGACCATCGACCGTTATGCCGATTTTCTGGTGTGCCAGATCCTCTCCGCCGGTGCCGAGTTCCAGCGTGAGCTGATCACCCAGGCGCTGCGTACCCTCTACCCAGAGTGCAACATCTATGAGCGCTCCGACGTAGCAGTACGTAAAAAAGAGGGGCTGAAAGAGCGCACCGGTGTCATCCATGGCGAAGCCCCGACCGAACCGGTCGTGATCGAAGAGAACGGCGGCGTGAGAATCCTGGTGGATATTCGTAACGGCCACAAAACCGGCTTCTATCTGGATCAGCGCGACAACCGTCAGGCGGTCTCCAAGTACACCGAAGGCAAACGTGTCCTTAACTGCTTCAGCTACACCGGTGGTTTTGGCATTTATGCCCTCAAGGGTGGCGCTAAAGAGGTGGTCAACGTCGATCTCTCCCAGAATGCGCTGGATATCGCTCGCCAGAATGCCGAGCTCAACGGGCTTGATATCAGCAACACCCAGTTCGTCCGCCACGATGTGTTCAAGCTGCTGCGCGAATACCGTGAGAAGGGCGAGAAGTTCGATGTCATCGTGCTGGATCCACCCAAATTTGCCGAGAGCAAGGCCCAACTGCTGGGTGCCTGCCGCGGCTACAAGGACATCAACATGCTGGCGTTCCAGCTGCTGGCGCCGGGTGGTGTGCTCTTGACCTACTCCTGCTCTGGCTTGATGGAGCAGAGCCTGTTCCAGAAGATAGTGGCCGATGCGGCGCTCGATGCCGGTCGCGATGCCCAGATCCTGGAGCTGTTGTCACAAGCCTCCGATCACCCCATCGGCACCGCCTATCCGGAAGGTTTCTACCTCAAGGGTCTGGTGGTGCGCGCCCGCTGATCGGCCGTCATCTTCCCTTGTGATCAATCAGGCCCCTTGCGGGCCTGATTGTTTTGCGTCGCTGTGTATGACGTGTGGGATGAAAATAAAGTGTTATCCTACCGGGTACTGGGTACTGGGTACTGGGTACTGGGTACTGCAGTTTTTTCCGATAACGGCATGCTGTATGTGATAGAACTGCTATTACTTCAAACCTTCATACTCCTTGAGAGTAATCTTGATACCCTCAAGATATCCGCCTTCCCCTTTTACAAATTTCAGATCCATCCCAGGGGCAAGTGATTGTCTAATCACCCAACCACCAGCGAAAGTGAACTCAACTTCAACGATTTTCGGTATCCCTCCAAACTGTACGCACAGTTCTTTACCAACAGGGGCGCTGGTGATCATGTCGGCTAAAGAACTTTCTGTTTCGTATTCTCTTATCTCTGTCATCACACAATCCTTTTGATTAGGTCACCCAGTTGCACTGGGCCAGTATCGCAAAGAGTCTTAATGGCCTTGATGCTGGTCATCCCCAAGGCTCTCCCCGATGGGCCTGTCACCAACGCGCAAAAGCCTCAAACGGAGATCTTTTTGAGAGATTGCCCCCTCAATGCATGCCTGAGAAAACAGGCGGCTAATCACCCGCCAAAAATTCATTCCTTGAAACCTTCGAGATCATTGGGATTGAACAGCGTGCCATCCTTATCCAACTTCCATCCCCGAGAGAGTAAATGCTCAATAAAACAAAGATGCGGCTCGCTTATATTCGTAAACACTTCAAGATCTGGAGTTCGCTGATAGAGTCTTTCGCCCATGATAATTACCCCGCGATCTTCCTTGGTCCTAGTCCTGATAGCCTCACTGAAACGGGCCTTCCTTAACTTTTCTTTGGCCCGCTGGACTGGTTTTTTTATGTCGGATGTAGGGGACACATCGGCATCGAGGGCGGCCACCTTGTTTTTTGCTCCCTCTTGAAGTGACTGGATGATCTTAGCGTCCCTAGCGGATAGCCCACTTACTGGTCTTGCCATTTGCATTTCTCCACGTATGCGAAAGTTGATTCAAAAACGGGCCGGCAGGCCCGGGAATTGAGTCAACTTTCGCATAAGCGGCGAACCCGCGCCTTGAGAAGAGGGGGACATAAATGTATGTTTTCGTTCCGTTGGACTCCAAACCCCTTATGGAGGAATTCCCGTTCGTTTCTATTGTTTGCCTGGGGCTCGCCTGAACACAATGAAAACATCCCACGCGAGTTAGGGTGAGGCTTTATTTTCATCCCACGTGACGTCCTCTTTCCCTGCCGGCTCTCCACTGTTTCTCTGTTTAACTTTTTTTGCACAATTCCTGCACATTTATGACTTAAATCACACCCGTATGGCTCTCTTTTTCGTAGTGTGATCCCGCCTGCGGCAGCCAAGCCGGGGCCGCCGCCCCGTCAGGATTGATGGGCGGCACAACAAAAAATCGATGTCAGGCCAAGCTGAACATCACAAGGGATCCCGATATGAATCAATCATTGCCGCTGTTAACGCCGCTGCGGGGCATCGCTGCCCTGATGGTGGTGCTGTTCCATGCCCGATTAGTGCTCTTTCCCCAGTGGATGGAGTCGATCGCAGGCCACACGCAACTCATCGAGAACGGCTACCTCTGGGTCGATCTGTTCTTTATTTTGAGCGGACTGGTGCTGGCCCACATCTACGGGGAGGCCTTCACCCGCACGCCTCGCACCCTGGGCTATGGCCACTTTCTCTGGCTGCGGCTGACCCGCGTCTACCCCCTCTACTTTATGACCCTGGTGCTGCTGGTTGGCTGGGAGCTTTACAAGGCGCAGCACGGGGTGGGCTTCTATGCAGGCCCGCTGTTCAAGATGTGGGAGTGGGAAGGGATGCCCCCCTTCGGCTCCCCCTTCACCCCGGCCGAGGCACTGCCAAGCGCCTTCCTGCTGCTACAGGTGGTGACGGATCACGGACTGACCTGGAACTTCGCCGCCTGGTCCCTGAGCGTGGAGTGGATAAGCTACCTGCTGTTCCCGCTGCTTATTCCGCTCGCGGTATCCCGCAGTCGCTGGAGCCATCTCGCGCCCCTGTTGGCGCTGACGGTGCTGGCGTTTATCGTGCACAGTCGCGGCACCCTGGATGTCACCAGCGGGGCGCTGGCGGTGGGGCGCGGGGTGAGTGAATTTGTGCTCGGCCTCTGGCTGCTGCCGAGGGTCAAGGCCGCGAAAGGCTCGCCCATGATGAAGCATGATCTGCCACTGCTGGTCGCCTTTGTGCTGCCTTTCGCGCTGATGCAGTTCGCCATGACGCCGCAGCTGACTCTGCTGCTGATCGGCTCCTACGTGCTGCTGATCTGGATTGCCGCCTGCCAAGGCGATCGCCAAAGCCCGCTGCTGCACCTCCTGGATAACCGCTTCACCAACTGGCTGGGGGATCTCTCCTACTCCATCTACCTGCTCCATGCGCTGGTGCTGCTCACCGGCTGCGAGCTCATCCACTATCTGGCGCCGGGGATCACCGAGTGGTGGTATGGCCAAACCAACCCGCTGCTGGGGGTAGTGGCCACCTTGCTGATGCTGGCGGTGCTGATCGGACTCTCGGCGTTGAGCTACAACCTGCTGGAGCGACCACTGCAACGGCGCCTGCGCCGCTGGGGCAAGTCACGACAACCGGCGCTGGAACAAGCCGGATAAGCTAATCTCGCCCTGTCTGGATGAGTTGACGGTTTTATGCCAACTCATCCAGTACCAGTTCATCCAGACTGCTCATCACCCAGGCGCTCGGGTGCTGGCTAAATCCGAGCTTGGGGTAGTACGCCACCGCCTGCGGTGCGGCCAGCAGGATCAGCTTGCAGCCCGGCTGCAATTGCAAAAACGTCTCGCGAATAAGTGCTTTGCCAATCCCCTGCCCCTGCACCGACTCGGCCACCGCCAGATCCGAGAGGTAGCAGCAAAAATGAAAATCGGTCACTGAGCGGGCCACCCCGACCAGGGTCTCGCCCTGCCAAGCGGTGATCAGCAGATTGGCGTGATCCAGCATGCCCTGCAGGGTAGCTGGATGCTCCAGCGGCCGTCTCGCCCCCAACGAGGTCTGCGCCAACAACGCCGCAAACTGCGCCGTGGTGATGGGGTGATTAACCAAAAATGTGGTGGTCATTAAGCTCTCCTGTTGTAGATCGGCAGTTGCGTGATGTTGGTCTCTTTGACGTTCTCTTTGCAGCATCTGTAATGCAATCAATCAGTCAGCGCCGGATCCAGACCGATGACAGGCAAGTGCGGGCAATTCCCTGCTGTTTATGTGAATTCCTGTTCGAACCCCAAGGGGCAAATGTGGCATAATGCCCCGTCCTGTGGCCCTTGGCGGGGCTGCGCTGGCGTACCTTGTCGCCCATTTCTTCCCCGTCCGGCCTGGCGGTCTTTCATAACTGCCAGTCATCGCTGCCCCTGTTGGCACCGAGGCCACCCATATTTGCGGCTTCTTGTCTTCCTCTCTACAAGGCCGCCCATTGACCAAGACGGCTCCACAGAGCCTCTGCTCTGTTTGCAAATAAAAGGGGTAAGTATGTCTTCTATTCGTCTGACCCAATACAGCCACGGCGCTGGCTGCGGCTGCAAAATTTCTCCCAAGGTACTCGACACCATTCTCAAGAGCCAGATCCCGGGCTTCAACGACCCGACCCTGATCGTTGGCAACAGCAGCAAGGATGACGCGGCCGTGGTCGATATCGGCAACGGTCAGGGCATTGTCTCCACCACCGACTTCTTCATGCCCATCGTCGATGACCCCTTCACCTTTGGCCGCATCGCCGCCACCAACGCCATCAGCGATATCTACGCCATGGGCGGCAAGCCCATCGTCGCCATCGCCATTCTCGGTTGGCCCATCAATGCCCTGCCTGCCGAAGTGGCCCAACAGGTGATCGACGGTGGCCGTCAGGTGTGCCATGAAGCGGGGATCTCGCTGGCCGGTGGCCACAGCATCGACGCCCCCGAGCCCATCTTCGGCCTCGCGGTAACCGGTATCGTGCCTCTGGATGCCATCAAGCAGAACGACACCGCCAAGGTGGGCGACATCCTCTACCTGACCAAGCCCCTTGGCATTGGCATCCTCACCACCGCCCAGAAGAAGAGCAAGCTCAAGCCCGAGCACGAGCAGTTGGCCCCCAACGCCATGTGCACCCTCAACAAGATTGGCCAGCGTTTTGCCGAGCTGCCGGGCGTGCACGCCATGACGGACGTCACCGGTTTTGGTCTGGCCGGTCACCTGCTGGAGATGTGCGAAGGCTCCAAAGTCAGTGCCCGCCTCGACTTCAAGGCGTTGCCGCTGCTCGACGAGGTGGATTACTACCTCTCCGAGGGCTGCGTACCGGGCGGCACCCTGCGTAACCACGACTCCTACGGCCACAAGCTGGATGCCATGGATGATCGCACCCGCAACATCATGTGCGATCCGCAAACCAGCGGTGGCCTGCTGGTCGCCGTGGGCAAGGATAGCGAAGCCGAGCTGCTCGCCATCGCGCGGGAAGCAGGCCTTGCGCTCTCGCCCATCGGCCAGATCAAGCCCCTTGAGGGCACCCGCTTTATCGAGATTGTCCAATGAGTGAGATAGCCCAATGAGTGAATTGCCGCTGGCCACCGACTACGCCCAGATTTTTTTAGGCGATGTGCCCCTGATTGATGTGCGCGCCCCCATCGAGTTCAAGGAGGGGGCCTTCCCCTGCTCGACCAGTCTGCCGTTGATGACAGACGATGAGCGCGCCCAGGTGGGGACCTGCTTTAAGAAGCAGGGTCAGGCCGCCGCCATTGAGCTTGGTCACACCCTGGTGGGGGGAGCGGTACGCGCCGAGCGAGTCGAAGGCTGGCTGGCGCAGTTGCGCCAGCAGCCAAATGCCCTGCTCTATTGCTTTCGCGGCGGCCTTCGCTCACAAACCGTACAACAGTGGCTGGCTGATGCCGGGATCACTCGCCCTCGCGTCGCCGGTGGCTACAAGGAGCTGCGCCGTTTTCTGATCGATACCCTGGACAAGGCCGCGGCCGAGTGCCAGTGGAGCGTGCTGACCGGCATGACCGGCTCCGGCAAGACCCATATGCTGGGCCATGTGGCCCAGGCGCTCGACCTGGAAGGCCATGCCCGCCACAGGGGCTCGTCGTTTGGCCAACTGCCCGGCGGCCAGCCCAGCAACATCAACTTTGAAAACAACATGGCCATCGAGCTGCTCAAGCGCCGCCACAAGGGCGAACAAGCCTTCGTGGTGGAGGACGAAAGCCGCCTCATCGGTCGCTGCTGCCTGCCTAACACGCTGTTCGATGCCATGTGCAAGGCCCCGCTGGTGGTGGTGGATGTGCCGCAGGGAGAGAGGGCCGAACAGATCCGCCAGGACTATGTGCACGATCTCTGGCTGCGTTATCAGGCCATGTTCGGCGCACAAGAGGGCTGGCCGCTGTTTGCCGCCTACCTCACCGATGCACTGGCTCGTCTCAAGCGTCGCCTCGGCGATCAGGCTCACCGCGAGCTGGATGCGCTGATGCAGACCGCCCTCACCGAGCAGGCCAACAGCGGCTCGACCGAGCCGCATCTGGCCTGGATCACCCTGCTGCTGACCCGCTACTACGACCCCATGTATCTCTACCAGCTTGGCAACAAGCGTGAGCGCATCGTGTTCCGGGGTGACAAGCAGGCCTGTCTCGACTACTTCGCCGAGCAGCATGCCAGCGCACTGCGCGGCTGACCCATCCCAAGAGAGGAACTCTATGTTGAAATTCGAGGTGATCCCGGTCACCCAGTTCGCCCAGAACTGCTCCCTTATCTGGTGTGACGAAACCCGTCAGGCGGCGTTGATCGACCCGGGTGGCGAAGCGGACAAACTGCTGGCCGCCATCGCCAAGCGCGGCCTGACCCTGACCCACATACTGCTGACCCACGGTCATCTGGATCACGTGGGCGCGGCAGCTGAGCTTAGGGCGAAGACCGGCGTGACCATCACCGGGCCCCACAAAGAAGACGCCTTCTGGCTCGACATGCTGCCCCAGCAGATCCAGATGTTCGGCTTCGCCCATACCCCCGCCTTCGCCCCCGACCAGTGGCTCGCGCAGGGTGACAAGGTGACGCTGGGCAACTGCGAGCTGGAGGTCCATTTCTGCCCCGGCCACACCCCGGGCCATATCGTGCTGCTGAGCCAGGCCGAAAAACTTGCCTGGGTTGGCGATGTGCTCTTTGCTGGCAGCATTGGCCGTACCGACTTCCCCCGGGGCGATCACGCCACCCTGATTAAGTCGATCACCGAGACCCTGCTGCCGCTGGGTGACGAGATCGTCTTTATTCCGGGCCACGGCCCCAGTTCCACCTTCGGTCGTGAGAAGGCAAGCAACCCCTACCTGACCCAGCCTCTCTGGTAACGGACGCAGAGGGCCAACCACGCAAAAAAGAGGGCAACCCCGGGGTTGCCCTCTTTTTCATGGTTTTCTGCGCGCTGCATCAAACGCCAGACAGCAAAAAGCCACTCCTGAGAGTGGCTTTTTTCAACTGGATAGCTCGCGATTAAACGCGAACGAAGTCCAGGTGAACCAGCTTCGGCTTAACCGGGTGACGCTGGATAGCCTTCACTTTAACGCTGACTTCTTCACCGTTGATGACCAGGGTCAGCACGGATTCGTAGAATTCCGGCTTCTCTTGGGCAATGATGAATTTTTTGTGGTCAACAGTGATGGACTGAGCTTCTTTGCCGGCACCGTAGATGATGGCAGGAACTTGGTCAGCGTGACGCAGGCGGCGGCTCGCACCTTTCCCCAGGTCAGAACGGACTTCAGCTTGGAATACGAAAGACATAGTGGTTATCTCATATAGATGAATTTATGGTGCTGACTGCGACCGGTCAGCACCTCGCAAAACGAGGGCGCATACTAGCACGGGCCCAGAACAGTAACAAGAGACCTTAACGTCCCTGCTCCAGCCGAACAAACCGCTGTTGTCGCTCTGCCGCACTCAGGGCATCGAAGCGGGCCAGGGTCTGGGGAGCCGGACAGTAGAGGGTATCCCCCGCCTTGACCCGGATGCTGTTGCCCATCAGCGGGCGATTGTCATCAACGATGGCCAACAGATAGCTGTAAGTGTCTCCCGCCGCCCCAGTGACAGTGCCATTTTGGGCCAGGGTGGCGGCGATGCGCCACAGTGTCTCCCCGGATGCCACCTGATGGCAGACCCGCTTGCCATTGCCGACCGCTGGCGCCGAGAGCGTCAGCGTCTCACCGCTGGGAGATGCGCTCACCGCAGGCGTCACCTCGCCATGGGCAACATGGACCAGCAGGGTATCCGGTGCGCGCCAGGCTGCGTTCAGGGCCAGGCTCACACCCTGCGGCTCTGCGCCCAAGCTGGCGGCGCGCGGCTGACCCGGCATCGCTGGCGGCGTGAATTCAGCCATGAAGGGGACCCCCAGACTGGCCACCGCCTGCTCGCCATAATGCGGTGACGTGACGGGCGCGATGGGTGCCAAGCCATAAGCGGCCTCATCGATGCGCCTGAGCCTGGCAAGATACGCCTTGGAGAGCTGCGCCTCTCCCTCAAACAGATCGAAGGGCGGCACCAGCCGGGCCGGAAACAGCACCTGCCAGCGCCCCTTCTTCTGCTTGAGTTCGAGCAGGGGGAACTGATTGCCCCGCCAGGCCACGAACATGGCTGGCGGGGAGCGATGCAGCGGGTAATATTCCGGGTTCAACTGCACCCAGGTTTGCTCTGCAATAGGCTGGTAACCGCTGATCACCACCTGCGCCACACTCAACCAGATCCCCAGCATCCTTGCCTCCCTGACTTGTGGTTTGAAGGGGCCATCTGACTGGCAGCCCCTCCTCATAAAACGATATCACGCTGTTAAAACAGACAGATAGCAGCTTAGCACTGGGCGATGGCGTTAAGCACCCGTTTATCTGACACCGGATAGGGGGTCCCCAGATTCTGGGCAAAAAATGACACCCGCAGCTCCTCGATCATCCAGCGGATATTGGCCACCTCGGCGGGGATCAGCTGGGATGTTGGGATCTTGGCCAGCAGCCCCTTGTAATCGGCCTCCACGCTCTGCACCTTGAGCATGTAAACCCGATCCCGGTTGGGATCGATGGCCAACTTTTCCATCCTGCGCTCAATGGCGCGCAAGTAACGCAACAAGTCCGGCAGACGCTGCCAGCCGGTCTCGGTCACAAAGCCTTTATGGATCAGTTTGTCGAGCTGGAGCTGAATATCTGACATGGCGAACGCGGTATCGAGCTGCATCTTGCCCTTGAGCCGCTTCTTGATCTCATGGGAGAGGGTCAGCACTGCCTCTACCTGCTTGGCCACCTCCACCACGGCATCGTTGAGCTCGGCGCGGACATACTCCTTGAGCGCCTCGAACCCCGCCTCGTCCCATGCCAGGCCGCCGTGGCGCTCGATGAGCTTGTCGCAGCCACAGGCAATGCAGTCGTCAATAAGCTCGGCCACCTTGCCAAAGGGGTTGAAATAGAGCCCGAGCTTGGCCTTGTTGGGCAGCTTCTCCTGCAAGTACTTGATGGGAGATGGCACGTTGAGCAGCACCAACCGGCGCTGACCCGCCCACATCAGCTGCTGCTGGGCCACCGGACTCTCCACCAGCTGGATGGAAACAGAGTCCTTCTCATCCACCAGCGCCGGATAGGCCTTCACTTCGAAGCCACCGCGCTTCTGGCTGTACTCCTGGGGCAGCTCGCCAAAGCTCCACAGGGTCAGGCCGGATTGCTCTATATCGTCATCCGCCACTTGCGACAAGGTTTCCTGCACCTTGCCACGCAGGGATTCTTTCAGCGCCTCCAGATCTTTCCCTTCCGCCACCTGCTTGTGCTTGTCATCCACTACCCGAAAGGTGAGCTTCAGGTGATCGGGCACCGCATTCCAGTCCCACGACTCGCGAGGCACTGTGACCCCGGTCATCCGCCGCAGCTGGCGCTCCATCTCGTCCAGCAGCGGCCCCTGCTCGGGGTTGAGACTGGCGAGCAGCGCGTCGGCATAGTTGGGCGCCGGCACGAAGTTCTTGCGCATTGGCTTTGGCATCGACTTGATAAGGGCCACCAGCAGCTCATGGCGCAGCCCGGGGATCAACCACTCAAACCCTTTCACTTCCACCTGATTGAGCAGCGGCAGCGGAATGTGCAGGGTGACGCCGTCCGCCGCCTCCCCCGGTTCGAACTGGTAGCTCAATTTGAGCTTGAGACGTCCCTGCTGCCAGAAGTTGGGGTAGTCGAGATCGCTGATGTGGGCCGCATCCCCCTTCATCAACATCTCTTTTTCGAAGTTGAGCCGCTCGGGATCCTGCTTTTGCGCCTCCTTCCACCACTTGTCGAAGTGGCGGCTTGATATTACCTCCTCCGGCAAACGGGCATCGTAGAAGCGGAACAGATCCTCGTCATCCACCAGAATGTCGCGGCGGCGGGATTTGTGCTCCAGCGCCTCTACTTCGGCCAGCAACTTGCGGTTTTCGCCAAAGAAACGGTGACGGGTCTCGAAATCCCCCTCCACCAGCGCGCGACGAATAAACAGCTCGCGGCACAGGGCCGGATCGAGGCGGCTGAAGTTGATGGTGCGCTCATTGACCAGGGTCAAGCCATAGAGGGTAACCTTCTCCTTGGCCATCACGGCGCCATTTTTCTTCGACCAGTGCGGGTCGCTGTGGTGCAGCTTGATGAGATGCGCCGCCAGCGGCTCCACCCATTCCGGTTCAATCTTGGCGTTGACCCGGGCGTAGAGACGCGAGGTCTCTACCAATTCTGCGGCCATCACCCACTTGGGCGGCTTCTTGAACAGGCCCGACGCCGGGAAGAGGTGGAAGCGGCCGTTGCGGGCACCGAGAAACTCGGGTTTCTCCAGATCCTTGTTGCCAATATGGCTCAAGAGACCGGTCAGCAGCGCGCAGTGCACCGTCTTGAAATCTGCCGGTTCATGGTTGGCCTTGAAACCCAACTCTTTCACCGTCTGGCGCAACTGGAAGTGGATATCCTGCCATTCGCGTACCCGCAGGGAGGAGAGAAACTCCTTCTGGCACATGCGGCGGAACGGGTTGCTGCCGAGCAGATCCTGCTGCTCTTTGAGGTAGTTCCACAGATTCACGAAGGCGAGAAAATCCGAGTCTTTGTCTTCAAACCGTCTATGTTGCTCGTCGGCGGCCTGCTTTTTCTCCATCGGCCGCTCGCGAGGGTCCTGGATACTGAGACCGGCAGTGATCACCATCACCTCACTCAAACAACCGGTTTGCGCTGCGGTGATCACCATTTTCGCCAGACGGGGATCCAGGGGGATGCGCGACAGCTGACGACCAATGTCGGTCAGCTGTAACTTGGGCTCCTGATCCTGGCCTGCTTGCTGGGCGGCGAGGTGACGAGCAGGCAGTTCACGCACCGCCTCCAGCTCCTTGAGCAGGCTCAGGCCATCCTTGATGTGGCGTGACTCGGGCGGCTCGACGAAGGGGAAAGCCTCCATGTTGCCAAGCCCCAGCGCCAGCATCTGCAGAATGACGGAGGCCAGGTTGGTGCGCAGGATCTCGGGATCGGTAAAGGCCGGACGGCCGTTGAAATCCTCCTCCGAGTAGAGGCGGATACAGATACCGTCCGCCACCCGGCCGCAGCGCCCCTTGCGCTGGTTGGCACTGGCCTGGGAGACAGGCTCGATAGGCAGGCGCTGTACCTTGGTGCGCCAGGAGTAACGGCTGATACGGGCAGTCCCCGGATCGATGACGTAGCGAATGCCCGGCACCGTCAACGAGGTCTCCGCCACGTTGGTGGCGAGCACGATCCGCCGGCCGGCGTGTTGCTGGAACACCTTGTTCTGCTCAGCGTTGGAGAGGCGGG
>NZ_CAWNYS010000011.1:14825-20885 GCF_963878295.1 Aeromonas sp. HMWF014
CGGATCTCCCGCTCGCCATTCATGAAGATGAGGATATCCCCCAGCCCTTCGCGGGCCAGCTCCTCCACCGCATCGAAGATGCCCTGCAGCTCGTCGCGCTCCTCCAGCCCTTCACTCTTGTCGCCGGTTTTTTTATCGACAAACAGGGGGCGATAACGCACCTCCACGGGATAGGTGCGGCCGGAAACCTCGATCACCGGCGCCTTGTTGAAATGACGTGAGAAACGCTGCGGGTCTATGGTGGCCGAGGTGATGATCACCTTGAGATCGGGGCGCCTTGGCAGCAGCTGCTTGAGATAGCCCAGAATAAAGTCGATGTTGAGGCTGCGCTCGTGGGCCTCATCGATGATGATGGTGTCGTACTGGGTGAGCATACGGTCGTTCTGGATCTCCGCCAGCAAGATACCGTCTGTCATCAGCTTGATGTGGGTCTGCTCGCTCACCTGATCGGTAAAGCGCACCTTGTAACCCACGTAGTGGCCGAGCTCGGACTCCATCTCTTCTGCAATACGGGCTGCAACCGTTCGGGCCGCGAGGCGCCGCGGCTGGGTGTGGCCGATGAAGCCCTTCACTCCGCGCCCGAGCGAGAGACAAATCTTGGGGATCTGGGTGGTCTTGCCCGAGCCGGTTTCACCGGCGATGATCACCACCTGATGTTCACTGATCGCCTTGGCGATCTCCGCCTGCTTCTGGCTGACCGGCAAATTGGCCGGATAGGTGACCTTGGGCACGCCCGCCAGACGAGACTGATAACGCGCCTGTGCAACATCCAGATCCGCAGCTATGGTCTCAAGCACGGCAGCCTGCTTGCCCTCAGGCAGCTTTTTGACCCCGTGCAGACGACTGGAAAGACGGCGGGCATCGAGATTCATGCAGGCAGAGAGACGGCGGCGCAGCGCCTCGATAGAGAGAGACAAGGTACGAATTCCTTAAATGAGTGCCCAGAGGGGCCATATCGACAAGCTTCGGGAGATCCTAAAGAGCGAGGAAGAGCGGTGCAAGCCTTAAAGCGATTGGGATGGCGATGAAAACCGGAATAACGGGCGTTTGGACAGAAGTATCTGAAGGACACACGTGAATAAAAAGAGCAGGCCGCGGCCTGCTCCCGATGACTCATGACACTCAATCCGATCAGGCACGGGCCTAGTGTACGAAACAGGTAGCCAGCTGGGCGTGGATCGCCAGCATCACATTGTGACGACTGATCACCCCGAGCAGATGCCCCTCCTCCACCACAGGATAGATCTTGGGCTTTTGCCCCATCATCATCTCGGCCAGCTCCAAAATGCTGGTGTCGGGCCCGACCGCCAGCACCTCCTTGCGCATCACATCCTTGACCTGGGCCACCTGCTCGCAGTGATAGGCCTCCTTGAGCATGACAGCGATGCAGTCCTGCTCGGAAACCCAGCCGATCAGATGACCCAGCGCATCCACCACAGGGCCACCAAGTTGGTGACTGTTGAGAAACTTTTCGACCGCAGACTGCACCATCATGTCAGCGCTGAACGTGATGGGCCGGGTCTGCATATAATCCTTTGCCTTGAGTGATTCCATTGTGCGTTCCCCCAACCAGCCTCCCGGGCGGGAGGCGCAAGCCGGACACTATGTCCGGCTCACTCCAAGCATAGCTCGCACCCGATCAGGAGATGGATTGCAGCAACAGCAGCAGCTCGTTCTGACTGTGGCAGTCGGTCTTCTTGAACACCCCCTTGAGGGTCGAGCGGACGGTTTCCACCTTGACCCCACGCAGCTCGGCGATGTCGTTGCTGCTGTAACCCTTGCTCATCAGCACCAGCAGCTCCTTCTCGCCTATGGTCAGCGGATAGAGGCTGGCCAGCGCCTCTATGTCGGGATTGAAAGAGTGCTCGGGATCGCGCAGCACAACTTCCACATAGCGCTCGAACCGGCTGAGACCGCTCATCAGCGTACACTGGATCAGCAGCGGCCTTAAATTGGCCTGACGGGAAATAGACATATACGCGCTCGCTCCTGGCAACAAGTAAGCAAAGCCATTCAGGATCTCCTTGAACTGGCGTTGTTGCTCCTTATTGTGCAGCGAAAACATACCATTAACGGCCCGTAACTCAACATTCTCATCGGAGATACGATTGAAGGCCACATTGGAATAATGGATATGGCCTTTGTCATCGACGATGGCGCTGGGCTTATTATGGTTTTTAACCAGTTGCTGCAGCTGATAGTTCTGGGTTTCCAGCGCCAGCAAGTTCCAATAATGGTTACTCCAGGCCGCAAAACCAGAATAAACCTCCGCCAGCGAGGAGATATCCTGAGCGCTGAAATCTTCCTGGCTGGCACCACGATAGGTGCACAGGCTGCTAAGACCCCGCCCCTTTACCCGGCAGACCCCCCCGGCCGCATATTGCGCACCGAAACTGGCAAGCAGCCCCGTCGAATTGGACAGTGTCGTGGCATTGACTATGCCCTGACAGCCCTTGTCCAGATAGTGATTGAACCACACATCCTGGCGATGGTGCTGTACATAGAACTGCTGTTGTGCCTCTGTCAGCCCGCTGGAGAAGAGTTTTATCCCGTCGCTCTTGTCATCATCCCGTAACAGAAACAGCGAAGAACTGCCTGACACATCGGAGCGGAACTGATCCACCACCAACTTAATGTCAGAATCATTAATACCGCACTCATATAACTGGCTTATATAGGGTGATACCCTTTCTTTTGCTAATGCCTTCACTCCCGAACTCCTAATTCTTATTTTTATTGAGGTGGCATCTTACTCTGCAATGAGAAACCCGAAAAGTAGTCAAATGAACAAAGGTTTTATAACTGATCCATAAATAGTAATGATAAAAGTACATAAGGATGGGCGAAAGCGAAAATCTTAAATCCAAGTTAATGTTTTATATGATTTTTGTCGCTATGGATATTTTTATCGTCATCGGGGTTACCACCACGGTGAGATCCTGATCCCATGACAAACCTCGCATTTTTTCCCCTTTGGCCCCAACAACCGACCGGGCTCCAATAAAGTTCCCGCCCCCTGCCTCCCCTGGCCTAGTTATTTTGGGTCTGACGATGCCAGCACCATAGCGCCACCTCTACCTGACTGCACTCATCCCCTTTACTGCCCATCTATCCAGCCACGCTGTTATCGCCACTCACCCCCCTTTGCCTTCCATACGCGCAGATCGCCATCTCACGCCAGATCCAATGCATAAATGTTTCACTTTGGTTAATTTTGTGTTTGATTTGTGAGCCGCAGACGGTAATGTATATACAATTTACTCGGTCAGATGTCGGGCAGGCGTTACACCACAAGGAGAAATGACGATATGGAACAGGACAATGTGCTCATCGCCCCCACGAAATCAGGCGCCGGCATCAAGCTGTTGCTGACCAGCCTGCTTGGCATCGCCATCTTTTTCATCCCGTTCGAGCTGGCGGGACGCAGCACCATACTGGTGGATCACCTGGCTGGCTTGCTGATGGCACAGCGGCCATTGGCTTTGGGATTGATCCTGTTACTGATCGCTTATGGGGCAGTGACTCCGCTGCTGGATGGCCGCTGGCGCGCGCGTCCCATCGACAGACTCCTGAGCCTGTTCAAGCTGCTCGGTCTTGGTCTGGCGTTGATGTATGTCGCCGAGCTGGGACCGGCCTGGCTGATGACCCCGGATCGCCTGCCCTTTCTGTTCGACAAGCTGGCCATGTCGGTCGGCCTCATCGTGCCCATCGGTGCCATGGCCCTCACCTTCCTGCTCGGCTTCGGTCTGCTGGAACTGATCGGGGTACTGATGCAGCCCGTGATGCGGCCGTTATGGCGCACACCGGGACACTCCGCCATTGATGCGGTAGCCTCGTTCGTCGGCAGCTATTCGGTTGGGCTGCTCATCACCAACCGGGTCTTCCTCGCCGGCAAATACACGGTGCGGGAAGCCGTCATCATAGCAACCGGGTTTTCCACCGTGTCGGCCGCCTTCATGATCATTGTGGCCAAGACCCTCAACCTGATGGAGCACTGGAACTTCTATTTCTGGTCCACCCTGGTGATCACCTTTGTCATCACCGCCATTCTGGCGCGCGTGCCCCCTATCTCCAACATGGCCCATCACGGGGAAACCGATGAGCCACTGCCAGCCGGCATGCGCCGCTGGCAAGCCGCACTGGCATCCGGGCTGAGCCAATCCAGTCAGGCAGACCCCCTGCTGCGTCAGTTGCATGACAACCTCAAAGATGGCCTCAGCATGGCGGCCGCCGTCGTGCCCACCATATTGTCGGTCGGCCTGCTCAGCCTGTTGCTGGCGCAGCACCCCCCCTTGTTCGACCTGCTGGGCTGGCTACTGTGGCCCCTGACCTGGTTGCTTGATCTGGGCGAGCCACTGGAGACCGCCAGATCGCTCTCGGCCGGGCTGGCAGAGATGTTCCTGCCCGCCATCCTGCTCAAAGATGCGGACCTGCTGGTGCGCTATGTCACCGCCGTGATCTCGGTCAGCTCTGTCCTCTTCTTCTCCGCCTCCATCCCCTGCATCCTGGCCACCAGGATCCCGGTGAGCGTGAGCCAGCTGGTCGTGATCTGGCTCCTGCGTACCCTGCTCGGCATAGTGCTGGCAGCACTCTGCGGCAAGCTGGCCATGGCGGCAGGCTGGCTGAGTTAAACGAGGTGGCAACACCCTGGCGATGAAGCGCAAGCACGTGCACCAACCAAGAAGGCGCCCGAGGGCGCCTTCACTTTTTGGCACAGCAGCCGTAACGCCCGCCGCAACAGGGGCTGACTTGGCACGCACGCCATAAAAAAACGCAGCTGATACAGAGTGCCTGCATCAACTGCGTCCTGGTCATGCTTGATGAGGCTTGCCATGCCAGATGGGGAACGTACGAAACACCCACCCTGCGTCACATCGCGAGAGCATCAGATCTGCCTGGCCCTTAGCCCGCGCTGCCCTATCGAAGCATTGGATTTACGTCGACATGCTTAGAAGGGCAGCTTCATGCCCGGGGGCAGTTGCATGCCGCCGGTCAATTCACCCATCTTGGTCTTGTTTTGCTCTTCCACACGACGAACGGCATCGTTGACGGCGGCAGCGACCAGATCTTCGATCATCTCTTTGTCATCTTCCATCAGGCTCGGGTCGATCTCGATGCGACGCACGCTGTGGCTACCGGCCATGGTGACCTTGACCATACCAGCACCGGCTTCGCCGACCACTTCCATCTGGGCAAGCTGCTCTTGCATCTTCTGCATGCGCTCTTGCATCTGTTGGGCCTGCTTCATCAGGTTCCCCATTCCACCTTTACCAAACATATGTCGTCTCTCGTCTTGAAATCCGGCATCCAGCGCCGGGCTGTGGGCTTGTCTGTCCTAGATGGGGACAAGCAAACCGCTTTTCAACCGGGCACTGAGCCCGGCATGGGTGTTAAACATCGAATTCAATTGCTTAGCGGCTCTATGCTCTCGTGGTGGAGCATGGCACCAAACCGCTGAACTAAAAACTGCACATTGGGATCCTGCGCCAGATCCCGGCTTACCTGCTCGCGCACACCCAAATAGAGGCGGTGCTCTATCTCAAGGGGCGTCTCCTTATCGGGCACCAGGCCCAGGGTCACTTCCACCTGCACGGCCTGACCCAGCTCCGGGCCTATGATCTCGGCCAGATCGGCGCGGGCCCGATCGCTGATCAGGTGGCGCTGCTCAGGCTTGAGGATCAGCTGCACTGTCTCTCCCTGCTGGCTCATGACCGCGTTGATCGCCAGCTGACGCAGCCGACCGCCGACCCCGGTGCGGGCAATCAGCTCGGCCCAGGGATCCCCGCAGTTGACCAGCAAGGAGGACGGGATCAATCTGGCGACCGCTTCCCCCTCCTCGGATTGACTGTCGCTCTCCAGCTCATCCCAGTCGATGGCCTCCATCACGGAGGTCGCCGTCGGCTGAGGTGCGCTGGCAGCAGCAACCTGGGGCATCGCGGGTGCGGGGCTGGACACGGCAGGCGCGACCTGTACCCTCGCGGCCGACGTACCGTCCAGATCCCAGGGCGGCAGATCGTCGGGGTTGGGACGAGCGCAGGCGGGAACGGGAGCATAGGCAGG
>NZ_CAWNYS010000011.1:20895-27590 GCF_963878295.1 Aeromonas sp. HMWF014
TCATAGCCCGCTACCGCAGTACTCTGGAGCGGCGCCACGGCAGCGGGTGGCCAGCCGGGGGATGCTGGCGCAGCAACCGGCGGCACGATCGGGCTGGCCTCGGGGGCCGTCACCGGCCTGGTGGGCGCAACACGAGGTGGTGCAGACGCAACGGCGGTGGCCCCTGGCTCACCACGCAGGCGGCTGCGCAGCAGATTGCGCTTGCCCAGCAGGCTCTGCATGCTGGACGCAGCAGAGGGGGCAGCTTCCGGCTCGGCAACGGGAGCGACCTCCATATGAGGCTCAGGGGATAGCGGGGCTGTCAATGAGGCGTCCTGCAGCGCGTCAGGCCTGCTGACGGGAGCCATTGGCTCACTCGCGCCAGAGGATCCCTCATAGCCCATCTGCTGCGCTTCACGCAGCACCTCGTCCTGCTCGGCAAACAGCGGCGCGCTCAGCGCGTCGCTGGCATTCTCTTGCTCATCCACAGAGCGAGGGATGACAGGCTCAGCCTGCACAAGGGAGGGCACCCCCGGCGTGAGGGTTGGAGCATCAGTAGAGACAGCCGGTGGGGCCACAGTCGCGGTGGCCGAAGCGGGGGCTGGCTCAACCCCCTGAGGCTTTCCCAGCGGGGCCGGTGCAGTCCTCACACCAGCCACGGGCGACAGAGCGGCAAGGTTGGCCGGGTGCACGGCCTCACGGCGCGGGGAGAAGGCCAGCATGCGCAGGCAGGTCATCTCGAGCGCGGTGCGGCCATCGGGGGCCCAGGGCAGATCCTTACGTCCCCCCAGCACTATCTGGTAGCAGAGCTGCACCTCTTCCGGGCTCATGGCCTGAGCCAGCTGCAACAGGGCATCGGCATCCGCCCCCTGCTCCTGCACGGTGGCGGGCAGCAACTGCGCCATGGCGATGCGATGCAGCAGCCCTTCCAGCTCGGCATGGAGCTGATCAAAATCGGGCCCCAGGGTCGCAATCTCGATGATCTTGGCCATGGCCGTGGGGGCATCCTGGCGCAAGATGGCCTCCAGCAACTGGTGCAGGTGGCGGTGATCGAGCGTCCCCAGCATCGCCAGCACACTCTCGAGACGCACGCTGCCATTGCCGTGAGCCAGCGCCTGATCGGTCAGGCTCAGGGCATCGCGCATGCTGCCGTCGGCCGCTTTGGCCAAGGCTTGCAGAGCGCGCGGCTCGAACGGTTGCCCCTCCTGATCCAGCACCCATTCGAGCTGCTTGGCGATCTGGGTCTGATCCAGACTCTTGAGATGGAACTGCAGGCAGCGGGAGAGGATGGTAATGGGCAGCTTCTGCGGATCCGTGGTGGCCAGCAGGAACTTCACATAGGGGGGCGGTTCTTCCAGGGTTTTGAGCAGGGCGTTGAAGCTGTGGCGCGACAACATGTGCACTTCATCGATGAGGTAGACCTTGAAGCGGCCGCGGGCCGGGCGATACTGCACGTTGTCGAGCAGCTCGCGGGTATCTTCCACCTTGGTGCGGGACGCCGCATCAATCTCCAGCAGATCGACAAAGTTGCCCTGATCGATCTCGCGGCAGGTGTCGCACACACCGCACGGATGGCTGCTGATCCCCTGCTCACAATTGAGACTCTTGGCAAGAATGCGGGCTATGGTGGTCTTGCCAACCCCACGGGTACCGCTCAGCAGATAGGCATGATGCAGCCGTCCCTGATCCAGGGCGTTGGTCAAGGCGGTCAGCACATGATGCTGGCCTACCACTTGTTCAAACGTATGGGGGCGCCATTTACGCGCCAGAACCTGATAGCTCATAAGTCTCGATGCAGGGATGACAAGGCATTGAGACAGAATGCTAACACAAATGCCAGGCGGGCTGTATCGGCTATCGGCGAGGGCGGGAGGGATCGCTTGAATTTCAAACCGATGCCCGGATGGGCATCGGTTTCGGGACACGCAACAGGCTGACGAGGCCTGCGTTGCATCCGGGGGGATTACTCGCCAGCCAATTCGACCAGTGAGACGACCTTGATGCCGGCCGCCGTCAGGCGGGCATCGCCGCCCAGAGATGGCAGGGAGATAATGAAAGCCGCATCGGCCACATCACCACCGGCCCGGCGAATGAGCTTGACGGTCGCATCGACGGTACCGCCGGTGGCCAGCAGATCATCGACGACCAGCACCTTGTCACCCGGCACGATGGCATCAGTGTGCAGTTGCAGGGTGTCGGTACCGTATTCGAGGGCATAGGACTCCTCGATCACTGCACGGGGCAACTTGCCCGGCTTGCGAACCGGCACAAACCCCAAGCCCATGGCGAAGGCGACCGGTGCACCGAAGATGAAGCCGCGGGCCTCGGTGCCGACGATCTTGGTGATCCCTTGATCACGATAATGCTCAGCCAACAGATCGATGGTGGCTTTGAAGGCCTCCGCGTTCTCTATCAGGCTGGTGATGTCACGAAACAGAATGCCCGGCTTCGGATAGTCGGGGATAGTCTTGATGCTCGCTTCGATAAATTTCAGGGTATCCGGATTCATTGTTTGACCGCTTATTTTTTGAGCCCAGGCGTGGCCGTATTTCTCGATTCCCGCCAGCGGGAAATAAAAAGGCCCGTCACGCAAAAATGACAGGCCGACTCCATAGCATTATTGCCGCAATAGCTTAGGGACTTCACTTCGCCATTGCAACTGGCTCCAGTACCGGCAGACGCATTAACCAGGTGAGCAGGATCACCATTATGACCACCAGCAGCCCCTTGACCCAGAGCAGCGGCACCACCGCCAGCGATACCGAGAAAGTGAGCAGAATGAAGATGATGGCCCGCCGACGGGCATGACGACGAATACCGCGATACTGCTGCCAATCGACGATGGGGGGACCAAACCAGGGGTGAGCCAGCAGCCAGCGGTGAAAGCGGGGGGACGAACGGGCAAACAGCGCCGCCGCCAACAACATGAAGGGGGTGGTCGGCAACAGGGGCAGCACGATTCCTATGATACCGGTGACGAATGCCAACCAGCCCAATCCCATCAGACACCAACGTTTCATGGCCGCTCCTCTTCAATTCAGCTCTGCTTAGCGTAACAGAGTTGACCCAAAAGCTGACAACCCAGACCTGCGAGCGCCGGCTGATGAGGCTCAATGAGTGGGCTGACGGCTGACAACGCCGGCCATTGCCACTACAATCTGCGCTCTTTTTTCTCCCCTTGTCTTCGGAAGCAGCTATGCGCGTTATTTTGGCCCCCATGCAGGGGGTGCTGGATCACCTGATGCGGGAGGTACTCACCTCCGTCAACGACTACGACCTCTGCGTCAGCGAATTTATCCGCGTGGTCGATCAGTTGCTGCCTGCCAAGGTGTTTTATCGGCTCGTGCCCGAACTCAAGCAGGGTGGCAAGACCCGCGCCGGCACCCCGGTAAGGGTGCAACTGCTGGGGCAACACCCCGAATGGCTGGCCGAGAACGCGGCACGCGCCATCGAGCTTGGCTCCCCCGGGGTCGATCTCAACTTTGGCTGCCCTGCCCCCACGGTGAACAAGAGCAAGGGCGGCGCCGTCTTGCTCAAAGAGCCCGACACAATCTACCGCATCGTCAAGGCGGTGCGGGAAGCGGTGCCTGCCCATCTGCCGGTGAGCGCCAAGATCCGCCTCGGATACGATGACAAGGATCTCTACCTGGAGAACGCCCAGGCCGTCTATCAGGCGGGCGCCAACGAGCTGGCAGTGCATGCCCGCACCAAGCGCGAAGGCTACAAAGCCCCGGCCCACTGGGAGTATGTGGACGCCATCCGCCGCGCCCTGCCCATCCCTGTCACGGCCAACGGCGAGATCTGGGATCATAAAGATGCCCTCGCCTGCGCCAGCGTCTCCGGCTGTGATGCGCTCATGGTGGGGCGCGGTGCCATCTCCCTGCCCAACCTGGCCAACGTGATGAAAACAGGCTGCGCCCACATGAGCTGGGCGCAGGTGTTGCAGCTGATGGTGAGCTACACCGAGCAGGATCTGGCCAGCGAGAAAGCGGACTATTACCCCAGCCGCATCAAGCAGTGGTTCAGCTACCTCAAGCGGGAATACCCGCAAGCCGACCTGCTGTTTCGCGATATCAGGCTGTTCAAGGAGACGGCTCCCATTCGGGAGGCCTTGCTGCAAGCCTCGAAAGCTGTGATCTAACCGTCTTTTACTTGACGCATATCATCTTGATAATCCTGTTGTCTCCCTATACTGCCCTGGATTTGTAATTCGTCTGTTGGGGGCTAGTGTGTGTGAAATGACGCAAGCTCGGTTGGCCGTGTGGCGTGAGCGCCTGCTGACTGACTGGGCACAAGTAAGAGAAGAGCTGATAAGTCAGCTCAAGGCCTGTCGGCGTGACGAGTGGGCGGAAAAAGTAGATCACTGCGAACGGGATCAGCTGGTAGAGCTGACCAGTCGCCTCGACTTGCCCAAGGTGGAGCAGAGCGTGGCCTGCCTCAAGCGGATTGATGCCGCTCTCTGTCAAATGGATCTGGGGCTCTATGGCATCTGTTCCGATTGCGAAGAGCCGCTTGCCATTGAGCAACTCGAGCTGGATCCGACCCTGCAACGCTGCCCACGCTGCGAAGCCCGCTATCGCAAGGGATTCCACGCCCACGAACTCTGAGGGATGCACATTCGTGCATCCTCGCTTCCAGGCTGGTCAGCCTGCCGTTTCTATCCAATCTGATCTATATCCAGCAGACACCCGTGCATTTGATGCTGAACCGCCGCACCACCACGCCACAGCAGTTGCAACGGCTCGACGAGGCCATCAGGGCCCTGCTGCTGAGCCCTGAATATAGGCAGATCCTCGCACGCTACCACTACCCGCAGCCGTGAGGCAGATAGAACAATGGGCCCGCTGGGCCCATTGTTGACTGTGTGGCTTATTGTGCCAGCAGATGCCCCACCAGCTCATGACGCCACCCTTGTAGCAGCATGGGCTTGTCAGCGCGAGCACGCTCTTCATCGCTCATACGCCAGCTCCAGGTGAAGTACTGGTGAATGATCTTCTTGCTCGCCACCAGTTCCGGCGGGATGTTGCTGGCCTTGGCTTTCTCCTCCACCATCCCCTTGATGCGCTTGAGCTCGGCCTTGTACTGGGGATAATCCACCAGCCGGCGAATGGGCTCAGGCCAGCCCGCAGGGTCGCTCTGCTGGGCCGTCGCGACTATGTCCAGCATCCGCTTGCCATGGATCTTGATCTCGATGGGAGCCAGCCCCAGCTCATTGAGATCGCGCAGCGACGTGGGTTTGCGCTCCGCCACCTTGAACAGATGCAGCTCCTTGACCACGAAGTTAAGGGCCAGATCGCGGCGCACCGCCTCTTGCTGACGCCAGGCAGCCAGCTCGCGCAGTATGGCCAGTTCACGGCGTCCCAGTTGCCAGGCGTTGATGATGTCGAGATAGGCCTGACGGGGATCGCAGCCCTGGGTCTTGCGGGCCGAGTGGTTCTGGCACTCCTGCTCGAACCAGGCAAACTTGCCGCTCTCGTGCAGCTGGGCCATCACCTTCTCGTAGAGCGGCATCAGGTAGAACACATCTGCCGCCGCATATTCGAGCTGACGCTCGGTGAGCGGACGAGCCAGCCAATCGGTACGAGCCTGATCCTTGACCAGCTCCACGCCGAGAAAATCCTTGGCCAGGGCGCCAAAACCGACCGACACACCATAGCCCAGAAAGGCCGTCGCCAGCTGAGTGTCGTGCATCTGATTGGGCAGATGGCCAGCCTCGTGCTGGATCAGCTCCAGGTCTTCGCCGGAGGCGTGCAGTATGGCGATCTGCCCTGCCCGGCCAAGCCGTTGCCAAAGGGGCGCGAGGTTCAGAGCCAGGGGATCCAGCAGGGCCAGATGCTCGCCATCATAGATCTGGAACAGGCCCAGCTGGGGGTAATAGGTGCGGGTGCGGACGAATTCAGTATCGATGGCCAGGGGAACGTCGGCCAGGGAAGCGAGATACTGTTCCAGTTCGGCTTGCTGTGAAATGAGTTGATAGTGCATCTTTGCCTGCGCGTTGATCAGGGCCAAAAGAAAAAACCGTGGCATGACCCACGGTTTTGCATGACAGCGGCGGATCGCCCGTTATTGCTTGGCAATTTCCTCGTCGCGCAGCACGCGGCGCAGGATCTTGCCCACATTGGTCTTGGGAAGTTCGTCGCGAAATTCTACCAGTTTCGGCACCTTATAGGCAGTCAGATGTGTGCGGCAGTGGGCAATAATCTCGTCCTCCTGCAGTTTTGCATCTTTTTTGACCACGAAGATCTTCACCAGCTCGCCGGAAACCTTGTGCGGCACGCCAACCGCAGCCACTTCCAGCACCTTGGGGTGAAGCGCCACCACGTCTTCGATCTCGTTCGGATAGACGTTGAAACCCGAGACCAGGATCATGTCCTTCTTGCGATCGACGATCTTGAAAAAACCTTGCTCGTCACACACGGCGATGTCGCCGGTACAGAGCCAGCCATCCTGCATCACCTCGGCAGTGGCCTCGGGACGCTGCCAGTAACCCACCATCACCTGGGGGCCGCGCACCTGCATCTCGCCGGGCTTGCCACATTCGGTGATCACCTGACCGGCGTCATCCACCAGACGGATGTCGGTGGAGCAGACCGGCAGACCGATGGAGCCGTTGTAGTCGAGCAGATCGTAGGGGCAGACGCTCACCAGCGGCGAACACTCGGTCAGGCCATAACCTTCCAGCAGCGGGGTGTCGGTCAGCCCCTTCCACTGTTCGG
>NZ_CAWNYS010000011.1:27600-30581 GCF_963878295.1 Aeromonas sp. HMWF014
GCCAAAATCCATCGACTGGAATTCGCCGTTGTTGACCAGGGCATTGAACAGGGTGTTGACCCCTGTGATGCAGGTGAAGGGGTATTTTCTGATCTCTTTGACAAAGCCCGGGATGTCGCGCGGGTTGCTGATGAGCAGGTTGTATCCCCCCAGGCGCATGAACAGCAGGCAGTTCACCGTCAGGGCGAAGACGTGATAGAGCGGCAGTGCCGTGACCACGAACTCCTTGCCCCGCGCCAGCATGGGGCCGTAGACGCCGAGGCACTGCTCGACGTTGGCAATCATGTTGCGATGGGTCAGCATGGCCCCCTTGGAGAGGCCAGTGGTGCCGCCGGTGTACTGCAGGAAGGCGAGATCATCATTGGTGATCTCGGGCTTGATGTACTGCAGGTAGCGCCCCTTGGAGAGGGCCTGACGCATGGTGCTGGCGTGGGGCAGGTTGTATTTGGGTACCAGCTTCTTGACGTATTTCACCACGAAGTTGACCAGGGTGCCTTTTGCCAGCCCCAGGTTGTCGCCCATGCGGGTCAGGATGACGTGCTTGATCGGGGTGTCGTAGACCACTTTTTCCAGGGTATGGGCAAAGTTGGAGACGATGACGATGGCCTTGGCCCCCGAGTCCTTGAGCTGATGCTCCAGCTCACGCGGGGTATAGAGCGGATTGACGTTCACCACTATCATACCGGCGCGCAGTATACCGAACACGGCGATGGGGTATTGCAACAGGTTCGGCATCATCACAGCCACCCGATCCCCCTGGCTGAGCTTGAGCTCGCTTTGCAGGTAGGCGGCAAAGGCGCGGGACTGCTCTTCCAGTCGGCGGTAGGTGATGGTTTGCCCCATGTTGACGAAGGCAGGCTGATCGGCAAACTCGGTCACCGATGCCTCAAACATGTCGACCAGGGAGCTGTATTGGTCTGGGTTGATCTCGGCGGGAACCCCTTGTGGATAACGCTTCAGCCAGACTTTTTCCACGAACTTCTCCTGCATAACTAGCACCTGTGCGCTCACTGTATTGCCTCCGTCCCTGTTCACATCCAATTCAATCGGTCGTTTTAAGCTCATGCTCTAATGTCACCCATATTTACATAGGGCCACATCAATTAACAGCGAATTAACAACGGATACGTGTGAGGGGGAAAACAAACCTGGGATGATTGAAAGCCGGTGATTCTAGCGAATTTGACAAAATTTTTCGATACAAACGGCGGTATTGGCCGAGTTTTCCATATGAAAATGATGGTTTCCCGCCAAAACGACCATTTCTATTTGCTCGAATGCGCCATGACGCAACTGCCACTGCGCCAGCAGGCTGGCAAAGCCCTGCTCGCCCCGGATAAACAGCGCAGGGCAGCGGATGGCACGGATCAGCGCCTGGGCCTGCCCCTCACCCATGCGCAGTGGCGACAATTCGCGCAAACGGGGATCGCTGCGCCAATGCCAGCGCCCTGCCCGCGCCACCAGTTGTCGTTCGCAGATAAGCCGCGCCGCCTGCGGCGTGATATCCGCCACCTTGCATCGGGCGGCCACCGCTTCATCAACCGAGGCAAAACCGTTGGCACTGCGTTCACGGGTGCGACTGCGATTTAAAATCGCCCGCCGCAACTGCGCCGGCACCTCCTCATCGGGCTGGCTGAGCGGGCCCAACCCCTCCAGCATGATGAGCCGCTCCACCAGCTCGGGAAAGACGCCGGCATAGGCAGACGCAATCAATGCCCCGAGGGAGTGGCCAAGTAGATTGAAACGCGACCAGCCTGCCGCCTGAACGATCTGGTAGAGATCATCCAGCCAGTCCACAAAAACATAGGGGGTGGTTTTGTGATCGGAGTGGCCATGACCTGGCAGATCGACACAGATGAGATGAAAGTCCCCCAGATACGGGGCCAGCGGCAAGAAGCTGGCGCTGTTGTCGAGCCAGCCATGCAAGGCGATCAGCAGCGGCTTGCCCTGCTGCTCGTTGTCAAGCAAGGCCACCCGACGACCATCGGCCAGGGTGAGCATTTTTTCCTGCATGATGATTGTCATGTGCAACCTTAGCGACGCAGCGGCCGTCTCGGCCAGAAGGGATCATAGAAGGGGTCGTAGAAGTAAGGATCCATATAGCGGATCTCTACCTCCTTCACCGGCGGCCACAGCTTGCTGGAGGTGGCATCGATCACCGAGAAACGATATTTGTGCTCGCCAATCTGGCCATCTACCGGCTGGGCTATGGTGCCGAGCACCGTCAGGCTGCGCCCCTTGGCGTAAAGGGTCGGGTCGACGAAGCCCTGCATGATGGCCAGAAAGCGGCCCGGACTCTGCTCGGTCTGCTCCGGAACCCCGTTGGATTTGAGCGGCAGATAAACTACCTCGATGACGCTCTGATCCGCCTTGTTCTGTACTGCCGAGATGACGCCGCTCCAGCGGGCCGGTTTGCCCTCCATCCCGCCAAGGGCGGGCTGATAGGCCACCAGCTGGTTTGCCGGCTCATAAGCCAGCTCCTTCGGAACAGTGCTGCACCCGCCGAGCAGCAAGCCTGCCACCCCTATCACGATCGCACGTTTCATCATGTCACTCTCCTTTTTGCCGGATACCGAACCTGTTACCAGGCCCTGTCCGGCAGGGGGATGCAGGTTTATGGCAAGAGCGACAGGCATGCAACGCCGCTTCCTGCCCTTATTCGCGACCCGGCAATTTTTTCCAGGTCACCTTGTCACGCAAATAGACCGGCGTCGCCTGCTCAACAGGTACTGCCTCCCCCGCCAGCCAGGCGGCGCGAGCCAGCGGCAGCATGTCGATGGCTGCCGGGAAGCGTACCTGGCTCACCGCCAGCTCATCGGCAAGACCACTCAAGGTCTCGCCATAGGTTTCAAAACCTGTGCCGACGCAGGTCACCGGACCCGCCAGCTTGCCACGGGCGTCAACCAGTGCCGCGGGATCGCTCACCACCTCGTCGCCCACCAGTTGCATACGGCCATCGATCAGCTCATAGCGGCCAAAAT
>NZ_CAWNYS010000011.1:30591-31030 GCF_963878295.1 Aeromonas sp. HMWF014
AGCGCCCCAGCGTCCCCAACTCCCGGGTGCGAGGGATGGCGGGCAAACTCTTGATAAAGGTAGCGCCGTAGGGTTTGTTGACCATGCGTGGATCACAGATGACCAGTACGCCGTGATCACTGCGATCACGAATGAGCCGCCCCACCCCCTGCTTGAGCGCTATCACTGCCTTGGGCAACTGCAGCTCGGCGAAGGGATCGCCCCCCTTGAGCTTGCAATCATCGACCCGTGCCTTGAGCAAGGGATCGTCGGGGCTGGCAAACGGCAGCTTGTCGATGATAACACACGACAACGCAGCCCCCCGCACGTCTATCCCCTCCCAGAAGCTGCTGGTGGCCACCAAGACGGCGCGGCCATTCTCGACAAACTCCTTGAGTAGCCGCTGCTTGTTGTCCTCCCCCTGTAGCAGCACAGTGCGGCCTATCTCGCGGCGCAGCAC
>NZ_CAWNYS010000011.1:31040-31512 GCF_963878295.1 Aeromonas sp. HMWF014
CGCGCATCGATGGCGGTTAACACCTGTTTGGCGCCGTCGAGACGATAGGCGCCTTGCGCCATGGCGGCCAGGGTGGAGATGCCGATGAGCGGCACGCCCACCCCAAACGCCAGCCCCTGAGCCACGCTGATGCCGATCCGCACCCCGGTAAAGGAGCCCGGGCCACGCCCGAACGCGATGGCATCGAGCTCGCCCAAGGTTATCCCGGCGTCGTCCAGCACAGCCTGAACCATGGGCAAGATTTTACGGGTGTGATCCCGCGGCGCCTCTTCCCAGCGAGAGAACAGCGTGTCACCCACCTGCAAGGCGGCGGAGCAGGCTTCGGTGGCGGTATCAACGGCCAGGATCTTCAACTCGTTCATGCTTTCCAATCTCTATAAAATCAGTCAATTACATAACCGGCAAGCAAGATATGCTCGCCCGTTGTTCAACTCTGTTATCTGGCGGCAAACTTAGTCACCGCGATCGAAAA
>NZ_CAWNYS010000012.1:0-6490 GCF_963878295.1 Aeromonas sp. HMWF014
ATCACAGCCCTAAGCGGGAAAAAGTGTCTGGACCTATGGGGTCAAATCCAGGGCCAATCTAAAATTTCTTATCATCGACTCATTCTGTGAGCCAATGATATTGTCCAATCGGCTCATTTCGTGAGCCGATCAAGATCGTTCATCGGCTCATCTGGTGAGGTGGTCTCAACGCTCACTACCACCTAGATTTAATTTTTGGCTACATAGTTTCATAGCAGATTGGAGCTAGACCACTAAGCAGCCCCAAACGCAATTTAGCTCACGATTTTTAAATTATGCTATTTTTTCGAATCATCTTGGTGCCAAAAACAGTGGTGCTAATACTGGGGTTGAGAGATAATTTCACTGATATAAAAATGTGATACATGAGGATAAAAATGAACGATTTTTTGAAAACTTTGTTGAATATCCGTAGTCTGCGAGCAGCATTGCGCGAGCTTTCTTTTGAGCAGTTGGTCGAAGTTAAAGAGAAATTGGATGAGGTTTTTGCTGAACGTGAGCAGCAAGAAAACAAAATCAAAGCCGAGTCTGCCGAGCGCCTGCAAAAGCTGGCTGAGTTTACCGAGCTGCTGAAAGACGCTGGCATCGATCCGAGCGAGCTGGTTGGTACTGCGGCTCCGGCGAAGGCTGATGGTTCAGCTAAAGCGAAACGCGCTCCCCGTCCTGCAAAGTATCGCTACACCGAGGATGGTCAGGAGAAGACCTGGACTGGCCAAGGTCGCATGCCCAAGGCTATCGCGGCAGCCGTTGAAAGTGGCAAAGCTCTGGAAGAGTTCTTGATCTAGTGCTGAGAGCCCATGCCAGCTCGGCATGGGCCTTTAATTCTATTTCTAGTAGGAGCCCATATGGGGAGAACATTAGAGGATATCATCTCATCCGAATCACCCGAGGTTGTCCTGAGAGCCAAGGAGCATGCCGAAGAGCTGCGAGTTCATATCGCTGTGACCAAATTGCTTTCAAATCTCGGTGCAGGTGATGTTCCTGAAATTGATCCCGATGTTCTAAATAGTTTATTGTCGCTCAAAAGATCAGTTGAGAGCCATGACTGTCGGTTGAGTTTATTCGTTCATATGCCGGACGGCACTCATCATGGCGTCAAAATTTAATTTAAGAGCTTCATTGGTTCGTTAATCGCAGATCTCATCTACCAAATGAAATTAACGCCCCATAGCGATGCTTTTTCAAACACCCTCGGTGTGCAAGTGGATCTGATAGCGTGTACTGCGTCCGCCACCAGGTAATTTCTCAATGCATCCCTTTTCCACCAGTTCAGCCAGATGGCGTGTAGAAGTAGCCTTGCTGACTCCGGCGACTTTTTGATATTGACTGGCGTTGATGCCATTTTCGAAACCCTGTTCGCCACCATCCAATAAACGGTTAACAACCCTGATTTGCTCTGGACTCAGACAGTCATGATTGTGTCGCAGCCAGAAATGAGCCTTGGCAAGGCTACGAGCGATACTTTGTAATGCCAACTCTATAGAGTAATCCAGTGTGTCGAGGAACCAACAAATCCAGGAGGTAATATCCAGCGTGCCCTTCTGTGTTGACTCCAGTGCCCGATAGTAGTCAGCCCGCCATTCTAGAATAGCGACTGACATGGCATACAAACGGATGCCCTGGCTGTCAGCCTGTGACAGCGCGAGGTCGGTCAATGCCCGCGTGAGCCGCCCATTGCCATCATCAACGGGATGAAGGGTCACAAACCAAAAATGGCTAATTGCCGCACGAAGAAGCGGATCCATCGTTGGATCATGCCGAGTCTGGTTAAACCAGAGGGTGTACTCGGTCAGTTGATCGTCCAGGGTTGCTCTGGGCGGTGCCTCAAAATGCACGGTGGGACGATCAACACGCCCAGAGACAACCTGCATCGGCTCATCTCCTCGCAACTGCCCTACGTTCAGTCGCTGCACCGACCATTCGTTGGCGGGGAACAGCCAACGATGCCATTGGTAAAGTCGTTCAATTGTCAGTGGTTGTTCATGGTTGTCGATGGCGTCCAGTATCATGGCCGCGAGCCCCTCTGAGCGATCTGACACGGGATAGGACGGAGTTTGTGATCCCCCTAACCGCCTAGCCAGGGAAGAACGCACGGATTGGGCATTGAGACGTTCGCCTTCGATAGCGGACGAGGCGATGATGTTAGCCAATAACGTGTCCAACGTTTGGTCGGGGTTCCCCAACCTGGAATGACTACCTATTAGCATTCCCAGCCTGCGTTGAACCTGCCGTAATCTGGGCAATACCTCGCTATCCTGCCAACGAAAATGGGGCCAATCAGCTTGTTGCCAAATCCAAAATGGTTCCATTATTTCCTCATCCAACGTGCTAGGGTCTCAATAATGAGCCGACCCAGCCCATCATTCGGCTCAATGTTTGAGCCGAATATAACACATGCAGCAGACCAGCAGAGCTGGTAATGAGGATGGAGATACAGGCTGAAAATCTCAGACCGGAGCTGATGAAAAACTGAATTTATTGCTGCTGGGTGGAGCTACTGCAACCAGTAGATAGACAAGGCGGGAGCTCGTTTTCGTTTCGAATGGTTCTTGTGAGCTTGCAGCTTGCGCTGCATGAAGCCACACACACGCAGATGCCGTCTGGTCTGCTCATTCATATGCCTGATGATACTCACTAATATTGGGATGCCAGTCTAAGCCACCAAAAGAGAAGAATTGAACCACCGAGTAGATTACCTGCCAGGTATTTCCAAGAGCGATCTGACAAGAACAAAATCGCACCCAGTATCGTTATCAAACCCCAGAGATAGGGCATGAGCAGTACATATAGGCCAGTCAGTGAGTATTCATCGTTAAACCAGTCATAGACAGGCTGAATGAACAGGATCGATGCATTCAAGAGGTGATAGAGCATGAAAAACACGAATACCCATGTTCTCTCTGTCTTCACGGCTGCGCTCACTTTAGTTCCCCTTGGAATGGATAGCTGAGTTCAATGACGGTCAAAAATGGCTTGTAGGCAAAGCGCTTGTAGTGTTGAAGAACAAACCAGCTTCTGAAACCGGACGCCAGGCCGTAGAACTTGACTCTTCCGGTCGTGGGGTCAGGGCCAATGTCAGGATAATCGAGACCGAAGTGGTCATATAGCGTTACTTTGATCGTCCCTTTGTAGAAGTCGCCAAATTTTTCATATGTCGCGATTTCCGCCTTGCCTGCCCAGACATCGTTAACCGCAATTGTGAGGCCCTGCACCTTATCCGCCGCAGAGTTGAAGATGGGTAACCGAAAGCCGGAGGTCTTATTGTATTGCTGCATCAAGTCACTCAGAACAAGCTTGTTCACATCACCATCAAGTTCTGCCAGCTTTGCTTTCACTTCCTTGATAAGGGTATCTGAGAACTTGATCGTGGTCGGGTGAGCTCGCGTTGCTCTCGTCAACGCTTGGTTCCGGTATTCACCACCCTCCGATTTCTCGAATTTGGCGATCATGGCCAGAATGTTCATCTTCAAGTCGCCAGATGCAAACAATGTGGCCATGTTGCGGAAGCTACTAAAGAACACCTTGGGATCAGTCTTTTCGAGATCACCAATAAAGCCATCATCTCCCATCTTCCCTACAAACATGGGGATAGCCTTGATCTGCTCTGCCGTCATTTTGCCGTAAGTCATATCTTCGGCGGGGCTGCCATCAACGTTCTTACCTGGCTCGCGCTTCGACTTGTAGATGAGCACAGGCACACGATAGGTTGTGGCTGACGTTGTATCGGTTTTTGGTTTGAGAGCAGGAGGAATGGTTTCTGCCTTGGGGCGCTCTTTCTCTGCCGAACCAAACCACATTGTCGGCTTGGCTTGGGCATATGCTGACTTGATGGTCTGCTCAAACCTTGGTGTCCCCCTCACTGAGATTTGGTCTCCCAGGATAGTGCAGCAAGCAAACACATCAGATTGCATCCCCAATACGACCTTCGACCCGTCATCAAGGCTTCCAGCCACAGGGCCTAGAATGCGCTTGAACTCGTCCTTGGTAAGTTGGCTAATGTCTCTGAGGTCAGGTTTCTGCATGTATAGAGGGCTCGATGAAGAGTAGTGAGAGGGTCACTTTATCATCAATGCACCAATCGATGCCATGTAGGCATTTTCTGAAAACGGCAGTTTGTGACGCTTTCTATAGATAGGCAACAGGGGGAGGGGCTTAATAGCTAATAGGCAAATGCTAAAGCTGGCAATGATGCTAATTGCCATCACTGTGAATAATTATAGGGAAATTTAGTTGTATCTGGGTGAAGAGATAATTACTTGGCAAATATATCTATGGCAGCAAATCGCGAATATCACACCCCATTACCCTGGCAAGACGATAAGCCTTTTCCAGGGTGACATTGACCTCACCACGCTCAATTCGTCCTACGTAGCTTCTATCAATTTCGGCCGCATATGCGAGTGCATCTTGCGATACGCCCAATTGAAGCCGTCTATCACGTACAGCATCACCAAATTTTTTTGCTAGCTCTTGCATGTCTCGCCTCTCGCTGGCGAGCACTATCTCTGGTTGTCTGGCTAACGACCACGGATTATAATCCGCAATCGAGTTTAGATTCCCACTAAACGTTTTCGTTCGAGACCTAGGATTGCTTATGAGCTCCCAGACTGTGTGGTTACCAACCGCGCTCTACACCGCACTAATTCGATTGCAGTTGGACGATTTCACTGCGACTGGGTGCGTAAGTGCTGTTTTTGGTGCCAAGGCTGAACCGAAGGTACATAGGAAGCGTTATAGCATTATTTATTTGAATCTCATCAAGCTAGTCCGTTTGGGGCTCCTAAAGAGAAAGCACGTTGATGATGGGAAGCGCTTTTCTCATTTCATCAAGACTCCAAAGTTCGATGAAGTGCATTTCAAAGAGGAATTTATTGGGCCAGAGGCTCTGGTGTCAGAGCAGGATAAGGAGAAAGACAGGGAGATCGAGAGGGTGAAGAATGAATTTGAATCCATTAAGAGTAAGTTGGGTACGAGAGAACAACACTACCGTCAAACGTTGCAGATGAACGACCTCAAGCTTGCAGAATACAACGAACTGCGCTCTCACTTTCCCTTGTTAGCACCAATAATCGACAAAGCTGTCAGCGATGCTGTTGAGGAGAGCCGTGAAATACAGGGCAAGCTAGCTGCTGTTGAGCGAATCTTGACTGTGATCTGGATGATCACCACACCTAAGAAAAGAGAAAGCAATCTATAGAGAGGTAGAGCAACATCTGCGAACAGATCTGGAGAGTCTGTAAATAATTCTGTGTAACTACCCACGCCATTACAGGTGACCGTTCAGGCGATCACCGAATTCGATAATAAAGCGATTTAGGGCAAGCTTCCAATTCTGGATTGGCATGGTCCACTTCTTTGAAGCCTGCTGTATCGCGAGAAACGCCACTTTTAGCGCAGAGTCATCGGTCGGGAACAGCTTCCTTTGCTTGGTCGCTTTGCGCAGCACGCTATTTAGCGACTCGATAGCATTGGTTGTGTAAATTACCTTCCGGATCGCGGGGGGATAATCAAACAGCGTGATCAGATTGTCCCAGTTATTCTGCCACGAGCGCGCTATCTGCGGGTACTGGCTATCCCAGCGCTCGCCGAAGGTCGCCAACGCCTGCTGAGCCTCACGTTCCGTCGCAGACTGGTAGATCTGCTTCAGATCCGCCGTCACCGCCTTGTAGTCCTTCCAGGAGACATAGCGCAACGAGTTGCGCACCATGTGGACGATACACAGTTGCACCTTGGTCTGGGGATACTCCACGGCAATGGCATCAGGGAAGCCCTTTAGACCATCCACACACGCGATCAGGACGTCTTCCAGGCCGCGGTTCTTCAGCTCGGTCAGGACCGACAGCCAGCACTTTGCCCCTTCGGTCTCGGCCAGCCACAGGCCCAACAGCTCCTTGTGCCCCTCCATATTGATACCCAGTGCCAGATAGAGCGACTTGTTGATCACCCGCTGGTTCGCGCGGATCTTCAGCACAATGCAGTCCAGATAGACGATGGGATAGAGCGGATCCAGCGGCCGGTTTTGCCATTCGTGGACCTGTTCGATGACACGTTCGGTCACCTTCGATACCAGCCCCGCCGAAATGTCGGCGTCATACATCTCTTTGAACGCGTCCATGATATCGCGGGTGCTCAAGCCCTTGGCGTAGAGGGCGAGGATCTGGTCGTCCATCTGGGTCAGGCGGGACTGGCCCTTGCGGACGAACTGAGGCTCGAAGGAAGCGTTACGGTCACGAGGTGCCTGGATGGTGACCTCTCCGTGCTGTCCTGTTAGGCGCTTGGTGGAATAGCCATTGCGATTGTTGCCGGTCCCGCGGCCTTGCGGGGCGTGTTTCTCGTAGCCCAGATGCTCGTCCATTTCGGCATTGAGCGCAGTCTCGACGGTAAGCTTGATCAGCTGTTGGGTGAGGGTGCCGAGATCTTTTTCAGATTTGATGTCTTTGGCCAGCTCAGCGGCGAGTGCTTTGAGTTTGTCTTGGTCCATTTGCTTACC
>NZ_CAWNYS010000013.1:0-4568 GCF_963878295.1 Aeromonas sp. HMWF014
TCCGTATACGGGTCAAACGCCACCGGATCGGTCAGGCTCACTTCGCACAGGCCAATCTCGTTGAGCTTGAGCTCGCTTGCGGGCAGCTCGTCCAGCTTGTTGATCTCGATGCGATGGCGGATGGCCTCCACCTGACCGCGGGTCTTTTTGGTGGCCAGCTTGATGTCATAGACCCGACCCGATTGCAGGGACTCCTCCCCCATCCAGACGATGTGGGCCAGCACGTTCTGGGTCACCAGCGGTTTTCTGGCGGCATCCACCAGCAGGTCGCCGCGACTGATGTCGATCTCGTCGGCAAAGGTGACCGTGATGGCCTGACCCGGCAGGGCGTACTCCAGATCCCCGTCGAAGGTGACGATGCGGGTGACTGTGCTCTCTTTGCCGGAGGGCAACACCGCCAGCTTGTCGCCGACCCGCAAAATACCGGCCGCGAGCGTCCCCGCGAAGCCGCGAAAATCGAGGTTGGGGCGGTTCACATACTGCACCGGCAGGCGCACCGGATGGCGCTCCAGCTCGCGCTCTACCTCGGCGGATTCCAGCAGGGAGAGCAGGGTTTCGCCCTGATACCAGGCCAGCTTGTCGCTTTGGTTGACCACGTTGTCACCGTCCAGCGCCGAGACCGGCACTATATGGATGGTGTCGACACTGAGCTTCTTGGCGAACTCGCGATAATCGGCACTGATGCGCTCGAACACCTCCTGACTGAACTCCACCAGATCCATCTTGTTGACCGCCACCACGAACTGCTTGATACCCAAGAGGCTCGCGATAAAGCTGTGGCGACGGGTCTGATCCAGCACCCCTTTGCGGGCATCGATCAGGATGATGGCCAGATCGCAGGTAGAGGCGCCGGTCGCCATGTTGCGGGTGTACTGCTCGTGGCCCGGGGTATCCGAGATGATGAACTTGCGCTTGGCGGTAGAAAAATAACGGTAGGCCACGTCTATGGTGATGCCCTGCTCGCGTTCGGCTTGCAGGCCATCCACCAGCAGCGCCAGATCGAGTTTTTCGCCGGTGGTGCCGAGCTTCTGGCTGTCGGACTCCAGCGCTTTGAGCTGATCTTCATAAATCTGCTGGGAGTCGTGCAACAACCGGCCTATGAGGGTGCTCTTGCCGTCATCCACGCTGCCGCAGGTGAGAAAACGCAGCATACTCTTGTGCTGCTGGGCGTGCAGGTAGGCTTCAATGCCCTGTTCGCTGATGGCGGTCTGAATATGGTTGTTCATGTTGCGATTCCTTAGAAATATCCCTGACGCTTTTTCTGCTCCATGGAGCCTGCCTGATCGTGGTCAATCAGCCGCCCTTGCCGCTCGCTCGAGGTGGTGAGCAGCATCTCTTCGATGATCTCCGGCAGCGTAGTGGCATCGGATTCGATAGCCCCGGTCAGCGGGTAGCAGCCGAGGGTACGGAAGCGCACCAGCTCCTGCTTCACTTCATCTTCAGGGCCGATGGGCATGCGCTCGTCATCCACCATGATCTTGATGCCGTTGCGTTCCACCACCGGACGGTGGGCCGCGAAGTAGAGCGGCACTATGTCGATGTTTTCCAGATAGATGTATTGCCAGATGTCGAGCTCGGTCCAGTTGGAGAGCGGGAACACCCGGATGCTCTCCCCCTTGTTGACCTGGCTGTTGTAGACGCGCCACAGCTCGGGCCGCTGGTTTTTTGGATCCCAGCGGTGGGCCTTGTCACGGAAGGAGTAGACCCGCTCCTTGGCGCGGGACTTCTCCTCGTCGCGACGGGCACCGCCAAAGGCGGCATCGAAGCCGTGCTGGTTGAGCGCCTGCTTGAGCCCTTCGGTCTTCATGATGTCGGTGTGCTTGCCGCTGCCGTGCACGAAAGGGTTGATGCCCATGGCGAGGCCGTCCGGGTTCTTGTGGACGATGAGATCCAGCCCGTACTTTTTGGCTGTCTCGTCGCGGAATTTGATCATCTCCTTGAACTTCCAGTCGGTGTCGACGTGCAGCAGGGGGAACGGGATCTTGCCCGGATAGAAGGCCTTGCGGGCCAGGTGCAGCATGACGGAGGAGTCCTTGCCGATGGAGTACATCATCACCGGGTTTTCAAATTCGGCAGCCACCTCGCGGATGATATGGATGCTCTCGGCTTCCAGCTGCTGCAGGTGAGTCAATCGTTCACGGGAGATACCTGCTGGGGTCTTCTCCACATCAGGTTGCTGCAAGTGAGTCACTCTTTCACGGTCCATGTTGGTCCTCGGGTCATTGCTAACGCGCATGGTCAGGGCGCTGGGTGGTTCAGTGCGCGGCCGCGCTGGCAGCCGCATCAAATAGGTCTTTGCTCTCAGGCCAGCTGCACCAGCTTGAGGTCGCAGCCATCAAGATCCGGGTTATCGCGCTGCTGCTCGCCACTCTTTTCCCCGCTTTTTTCCCCAAACCAGGCGAGCCGCTCGCGCAGGGCGACCACTTCGCCGATGACGATAAGGGACGGGCTCACCGCCTGTTTGGCCAGCTCGGCCAACTCAGCGAGGGTGCCGGTCAGCACACGCTGACGGGCCGTGGTGCCCCGCTCTATGATGGCGATGGGGGTCGTGCTGCGGCGGCCGTGGCTCACCAGCTGCTGCTGAATGTGCTCGGATCGCATCAGCCCCATGTAGACGACCAGGGTCTGGTTGGTGGTGGCGAGCTGCTGCCAGTCGGGCTCCTTGCCATCGCTCTGGCAATGGCCCGTGATGAAGACGGCGCTCTGGGCGTGGTCGCGGTGGGTCAGCGGGATACCGGCATAGGCGGTGGCGCCAGCGGCGGCCGTGATGCCGGGCACCACAGAGAAGGGGATCCCCTCTGCCGCCAGCACTTCCAGCTCCTCGCCGCCCCGGCCAAACATAAAGGGATCGCCTCCCTTGAGCCGCACCACACGGTTGCCCGCCCTGGCGTACTCCACCAGCAGGCGATTGGTCTCCTCCTGGGGCACGCTGTGGGCACCGGCCTTCTTGCCGACCGACACCAGGGTGGCATCGCGACGCACCAGATCCAGGATCTCGGCGGAGACCAGCTGGTCATAGAGCACCACTTCCGCCTGCTGAATTTGTTGCAGCGCCTTGAGGGTCAGCAAGCCAGGATCGCCGGGCCCCGCACCGACCAGCACCACCTCACCCACCTCGCTCTTGGCCTGATCCAGACCGTCGTTCAGCCAGCGCTCGGCACTCTGCCAATCCTGCTTTTCGATGAGGCCAGCCAGGGTATTGGAGGCAAACGCCCGCTCCCAGAAACGGCGACGATCGGAAATGGATGAGAGCACCCGCTTGGCCTTGTCGCGCACCCGGCCGGAGAGTTCGGTGAGCCCCCCCAGATGGCGGGGCAGCAGGCTCTCCAGCCGCTCGCGCAGCAGGCGCACCAGTACGGGGGCCTTGCCACCGCTGGAGATGGCGACCATCAGGGGAGATCGGTCGATGATGGAGGGAAAGATGAAGCTGGAACGCTTGGGGTCATCCACCACATTGACGAACAGACCGCGCTGATTGGCGCTCTGATAAACGAGGGCGTTGACCTCGAGATCGTCGGTGGCGGCCACCACCAGGATCTGACCGGTCAGATGGGCCGGCGTAAAACGCTCGACCAGATGAGTGAAGCGACCGGTAAAGGCGGTGAATTCGGGGTCAATCTCGGGGGAGACCAGGGTCAGCCTTGCGCCTGCGGCCAGCAGCAGACGTGCTTTGCGCAGGGCGACCTCGCCCCCGCCTACCAGCAACACAGGGCGGCCTTCCAACCTGGCAAACATAGGTAAATAATCCATTTCGGCCCATCCCTTGGAACACGACTAATATAGGGCGACTATAGGCAGGGCTGCTTATCCCTCAAAATAATAAAAAATGCTTTTTAATGCGTTTTAGTAATTAGCAAAGCAGTATGATGACGAAGGCGAACGAACATCCTTGTGGTGCTCGACGCTAGGCCATAGGCTAGTGAATGTGTTTCATAAGGAGCTTAATAATGAATGAGTCATTGATTGTGACGGGGATCTTCGTGTTCCTGGTGATCATCACCCTGAGTGCCGGGATCAAGATAATACCGCAGGGCTACAACTGGACAGTGGAGCGCTTCGGTCGCTACACCCGTACCCTTTCCCCCGGTCTCAACCTGCTGATCCCCTATGTGGACAGGATCGGCCACAGAATCATTATGATGGAACAGGTGCTGGACATACCGGCGCAGGAGGTAATCTCCCGCGACAACGCCAACGTCACCATAGACGCCATCAGCTTCATACAGGTGGTGGATGCCCGCAAAGCGGCCTATGAGGTCAACGATCTCACCAGCGCCATCCGCAATCTCTCCATGACCAACATGCGGACCGTGCTCGGCGCCATGGAGCTGGACGAGATGCTCTCCCAGCGTGACACCATCAACGAGAAACTGCTGCGCACCATGGATGCGGCCACCGCCCCCTGGGGCATCAAGGTGACCCGGATCGAGATCAGGGATGTGCGTCCGCCGCTGTCACTGGTAGAAGCCATGAACGCCCAGATGAAGGCCGAGCGCCAGAAACGGGCCGAGGTGCTGGAAGCCGAAGGGGTGCGTCAGTCCAAGATCCTCAAGGCCGAAGGCGAGAAG
>NZ_CAWNYS010000014.1:0-1413 GCF_963878295.1 Aeromonas sp. HMWF014
GCTCCAGCGCTCGCCGTACTGGCTGTCGGTGAGATAGCTTTGCAGCCGGTTCAACGCCTGATTGAGCATGGCCTCCGGCACTGCGTCGCCTGCCTCCTTGCGCGCCAGCAGGTAGTCGGCGGCATAGGCGGTGAGCCACTGCTCCTCGTCGGAGCGACCATCCCACAAACCAAAACCACCGCTTGGCAGTTGCAGCCGCTGCAGTCGTTGCAGCAGAGCGCGCTGCACATCCGCCTCGCTCGCCGCTTTCTTGCCCTCTGCGGGTTTGCTCCAGACAGCCCGCTCATCCGCCGTGGTCAGCAAGTAAGGCCAGGCCCGCGACAAGGTCTGCTCCAGACAGGCGTAGGGGTAGTCGGCCAGCGCCTGCCACTGGGCTGCCGGATCCCAGGGCGGGGTGCCGGAGAGGCTGAGCCGCCCCTGCAGATTGGCGCGCTCCAGCCCGGCCAGCTCACCTGGCGCAAAGCTCATCTGCTGGCCGAGGGCCAGCATCTGGTAGCGCTGGCGAGTCTCGGCCGGCCAGGGGGAGCGCAGCGGCAGAGTCCAGTCGCGGCTGATGGCAAAATCCTTGCCGCTGGCCGCCAGTTGCAGGCTCGCCACACCGCTCGCCCCGGTCACGGTGAGTGGCAGGGTCAGCCACTGCTCCTCGCCGTTTTTAAGAGACAGCGAGCTGGGCAGCTCGCCATTTGCCTTGAGCCCGCCATTGAGGGTCCAGGCAAGGGAGAGGGTCTGATCCTCGCCACTCATGTTGCGCAGCTGCACCAGCGCCCGGGTCTCATCCCCTCTGGCGCCAAAGCGCGGCCAGCCGATCTCGGCCACCAGCGGCGCCACAACTTTGACGGCGCGTTCAGCCTCGCCGACTTGCTGTTCATTCCAGGCCAGCGCCATCAGCGCCAGCTCGCCGTTGAAGTTGGGCAGATCGAGCGGGATCACCGCCTTGCCCTGCTCGTCAAAAGTCACCTCGCCACTCCAAAGCGCCGCTACTTCGACCCGGCTCTCCAGCGCACCGCCCTTTTTCAGCGGCGCCCGATCGCCCCCGTAGTTAAGGCGGGCCAGCTTGCCATCTTGCGGCGGGATCACCTGACCATAGTTGTCGAACAAATCTTGCGCGAAACGCTTGCGGCCAAAGAAGATCTCGAACGGGTCGAGGGGCTGGTAGTCGCTGATGTTGAGCACGCCCCGATCCACAGCCGCCAGCACCACGCGGCCCTGACTGTTGGGGCTGGAGGTGGCGGTCACCTCCAGCCGGGTGAGCGGCACCGCTTTATCAGGCGCGCTCAGGGTGAGCGGCAGACGGCGCGCTTCTCGATCCAGGGTGAGCGGCACCAGCCCGACCGAGCGCAGGCTCTGCACACTCTTTTGACTCACCGGCTTGGATTCGCGGTCTGGCGCGGCTATCTGGGCCGAGATATGCAG
>NZ_CAWNYS010000015.1:0-2141 GCF_963878295.1 Aeromonas sp. HMWF014
CCCTGAGCCGCCGCAGGCGGTTGAATACCACCACGTCCATAAACTGGCCCACCAGATAGGCCATAAAGCTGGCCAGCGCGATGCGAGCCACAAACAGGTTAAACTCCGCCAGATTGCCCATGCCCTGATAACTGCCCTCGAAGAACAGCACGGAGAGCACATAGGAAACAGCCAGCGCAGGCAGCATCACGGTCTGGATGATCTTGCGGGCCAGACCGACACCGAAAATCCGCACCGTCAGATCGGTGGCCAGAAAGATGAACGGGAAGCTGAAGGCACCCCAGGTGGTGTGGAAGCCAAAGATGGTAATCGGCAGCTGTACCAGGTAGTTGCTGCTGGCAATGATCAGGATGTGGAACAAAGAGAGACGCACCAGCGCCGTCTGGTGCTGAGCAGGGGTCAGATTCATATTGTGACCTTTTTGGTTAATGGGGTTAGGGAACCCATACCGCCACCATTGGCGATAATTGAGGGGCGCGATTATACGCCCCCCAAGTGATAGTTCAATCTTTATGCTATTGATTCAACCAGCGGCCATTGTCATCAAAGGGCAAGGTCATGCCCCCCAAGCAGCCCGCTCAGCCTTTGTTATGCTGACAGCCAAGCCAGAACAAGACCTCGCGATCGACCGGCTGCACCGCCGTCAGCCAGCAACCGCTATGATGTTCATACTCCAGCCTGAACTGACTCCCTTCAAATTCCAGCAACCAGCCGTGGCGATCGGCGCCCCACTCCTTGTCGAGCAGCCTGAGCTCCCACTCCTGCAGCAAAGTCCCTGCCAGCGCCGGGAAGGTATCCCAGCTGAGCCCGGGGCAATCCAGCATCAGCACGGCTGACTCCGTGTCTGTCCGCGTTACACGCCAATCCATCGCTCATACCTCAACTGCTGCAAGAAAGTTCACCACCGCAATACCACTGGGGAACCGGTGTCGCCAGGTCGTCATACTCGGGTTGTTCGTCATAGGGATGCTGCAAGGCCGCAAACAACCGCTCGAACGGAGTCATATCCCCCGCCTCAGCGGCATCTATCGCCTGCTGGGCCAGGGCATTACGCAGCACGTACTTGGGATTGATGGCATCCATCTGCCGCTTGCGGGCGGCATCCTCGCTTCCCTCCCGCACCAGTCGCGCCCGATAGAGCGCGAGCCACTGCTGCCAGCGCGCAGGATCCGGCAGCAGAGCCAGCAGGGCGGCTGGCCACTCCCCCTGCTGAGTAACCTCACCCAGGCGGCGCAGGAAGAGGTGATAGTCCACTCTCTGGCTCGCCAGCAGTTGGAACAGCTCGCGGAACAGCGCCGGGTCCTCCTCTTCCCACACCGACAACCCGAGTTTGGCGCGCATCAGCTCGGAGTAGTGCAGCATCAGCTGATGTTCATACTGGGCAAGCGCGGCGGCCAGGGCGTCGCCATCCACATGGTCTGCCAACGCCTGCGCCAGCTTTTGCAGATTCCAGTAACCCACAGCGGGTTGCTGATCCAGTGCATAGCGACCGCCCGGATCCGAGTGATTACAGACAAAATCGGGCACATAGGCATCGATGAAGCCGTAGGGGCCGTAATCCAGGGTCAGCCCGAGCAGCGACATGTTGTCGGTGTTCATCACCCCATGACAGAAGCCCGCCGCCTGCCACTTGGCGATGAGCCGCGCGGTACGCCGTACCACCTCGGCAAACAGCTCAGCCCCGCTGTCCAGCTCGGGGAAGTGGTGACGCAGCAGATAGTCGATGAGCAGCGGTATCTTCTCCCCCTGCCCGCTCCAGGCGAAATATTCGATGTGACCGAACCGCAGGTGGCTGGGAGCGGTTCGCAGCACGGTTGCGCCCGTCTCTTCCTGCTCTCGGTAGACAGGCTCCTTGCTGCCAACCAGTACCAGCGCACGCGTGGTGGGAATGCCGAGGGCATGCAGCGCCTCTGAGGCGAGATATTCGCGGATGCTGGATCTCAGCACGGCACGACCGTCACCAAAGCGGGAGAAAGGCGTCTTGCCCGCCCCTTTCAGGTGCAGATCCCAGCCCTGACCATCCTGCGCCCGCAGCTCACCCAGCAGCAGCGCACGCCCATCACCGAGGCGTGGGCTGTAACCGCCGAACTGATGGCCCGCATAGACTTGGGCCACCGGCTGCATACCGGACAGCGGCTGAC
>NZ_CAWNYS010000016.1:0-8938 GCF_963878295.1 Aeromonas sp. HMWF014
CGTTGACGTTGGACGTTTCCAGCATGCCCTGCTTGATGACGCCGAGCCCGTCCGCTCCGGCAGTTCCTTGAATGGGAGCACCACTGGACTGGGTCTCGACAAACATGTTTTCACCCATGGGTTGCAGGCCGGCGGCGTTGACGAAGTCAGAGGTGTTGATCTGGCCCACCACCTGGGATGCGCCATCCCCCTTGAGCTTGACGGATACCTGACCATCCTCTCCCACTGTCACACTCTCGCTGTTCTCGGGGATCTGGATTTCGGGTTGCAGCGGGTAGCCATTGCCCGGGGTGACGATAGTTCCTTCATCATTGAGGGTGAACTGACCGTTGCGGGTATAGGCGGCGCTGCCATCGGGCAACTGGATTTCGAAGTAGCCGCGGCCGCTGATCATCAGATCCAGCGAGTTGTCCGTGGTCTGTACGTTGCCCTGGCTGTGGTTTTTCTGGGTGGCAACAACCTTGGCACCGGCACCCAGCATCAAGCCGGAAGGGAGCTCGGTATCCGCCGACGAACGGCCACCCGGTTGGTTGATATTTTGGTAAAGCAGATCCTCGAAGATGGCCCGTGACTTTTTGAAGCCCACGGTGCTGGCGTTCGCCAGGTTGTTCGAGGTGACCGCAATGTTGGTCTGCTGTGCATCCAAGCCGGTCTTGCTGATCCAGAGTGCAGGGTTCATTTAAAACTCCTTGATTAGCTGATACGCAGCAGCTGGGTTTGAGCTTCGTCGTTCTCTTCCGCGGTCTTCATTATTTTGACCTGGGTTTCGAACTGACGTTGCAACCGGATAAGGTTGGTCATCTCATCGACCACGTTGACGTTGCTGCCCTCGAGCGAGCCGGCGATGAGGCCGACATTGGCCGAGGCGGCTTCATTCTGGCCATCCTTGCGACGAAATAAACCATCCTGCCCCTTCTCCACCGCATCGGCGGCAGGCTTTACCAACTTGATACGCTGGAAATCTTCGGGCAAGTTGGCCGCGGCACCTTCGGGACGACCGCTAATGGTGCCATCCCGATTGATCTCGATCTTTTCCATCGGTAACTGCAGCACGATAGGTTGGCCATCATCGTCCACGACATTGAGACCGGTAGAGGTCTGCAGGTTGCCGGTCGCACTCAGCTGCAAGTTGCCCATACGGGTATAGGCTTCGCCCCCATTGGGATCCTGCACCGCGATCCAGCCCTGACCGTCAACGGCCACGTCAAGATCCCGACCCGTGGTCATCAGCATGCCATGCTGCAAGTTCTGACCCGGCCGCTCCGTCATGGCGAAAACCCGGGATGGCAGCCCTTCGCCAAACGCCTGCATGCTGCGTGCCTGCTCGAAGTCAGACTTGAAGCCGATAGTGTTGGCATTGGCCAGGTTGTTGCCACGCACAGCCAGGCTGTGCATGTTCTCCTTGGCCCCGGACATGGCGATGTAAAGCAGGTGATCCATGGGATCCTCCGTCAAACTGATGACTCTGGAGAGATAACTGCAATTTGAGTGCCAACACCGGTTCACGAATGCAAGGAGGGAGATAAAACTGGAGGGAAGCGCTCGAAAAAAGGGCGCCGAGGCGCCCTTGTCATCATGAAGTCACTTAACGGATCTGCAGTATGGTCTGCTGCAATGAACTGTTCACTTCCAGCGAGCGGGAGTTGGCCTGGAAGTTACGCTGGGCCGTGATGAGATTCACCAGCTGGGTGGTCAAGTCCACGTTGGATTGCTCCACCGCTGAAGACTTGATACTGCCCAAGGTACCCGAATTAGGCGTGCCGGGCAGCGCATCACCGGAAAGCAGAGACTGGCGCCAGGAGGTATCGCCGACCTGAGTCAGTCCTTGCGAGTTGGCAAACTTTGCCAACGCAACCATGGCGACTTTTAACGTCGTCGCATTGCTGTAGGTGGCAGAAACAACGCCGTCCGGCGTAATCTCCACCTTGGTCAGATGACCAACAGTGGCGCCATCCTGGGTCAGTCTAGTGACATCGAAAGGAGAGTTGAATTGGGTAACAGTACCGAGACGAATCTCCATTGATTGAGCGGGATCCGCACCGTTGGTAATAATCCCGGCCCCCGGGGTACCTAACGCTTCGGTTTTGATCGGCGCAACCGGGGTGGTTGTATCCAATTTGCCACCGCTGGTAAACACCATCTCAATGCCAGTGGGAATGCCAGCGGCGGGGCTTATCCCACCCGTAATGTTGATAGGCTTGTCACCCTCATATGCGAACATGCTCCAGGTGCCCGGGGTTACTGGCACCCCGTCTTGACCCGGCTCCTGATGGCGGACAAAATATTTGGTGATCACATGAGGAGCGCCGAGCGAATCATAGATCGTCACGGATGTTGAGTTTGCAAAGGTTTCTGAGTCCTTGGGATCAAATTTGGTGGGATCTGTTGGCTTGGTTTTATTTTCAATGCTCAAGTTAAAACTGGCTTCCACCAGCGAGGTCATTTTAGGCTGCCCCGCCCGATCAGGTATTTGAATTGGCTTGGTGGCGTTGATGCTGACCGCCTTGGGCGTACCATCCGCGTTAATTTCATAGCCTTGCAGATAGTGACCCTGATTGTTGACCATATAGCTGTTTTCATTGAGCTTGAAGGCCCCTGCCCGAGTATAGGTACGGTCAAGATTGGTCAGGCCGTCAGAGGTGACGAAAAAACCATTGCCCTGGATGGCCAGGTCCAGGGCGTTGTTGGTAAATTGCAACGCCCCCTGATGGAACTGCTGCGCCACCGCCCCCGTTGCCACACCGTTGCCGACCTGTGTTTTGGCATTGACAAAAATCGAGTTGGCGTACACATCCGCAAACTCGGCACGGGACTCTTTAAAGCCCATGGTATTGACGTTTGCAACGTTGTTGGCGGTAACGTTCAGATCTTTTTGTGCCGCGTTGACACCGCTCAAGGCATTGTTAAATGACATATCCAGCTCCTTAGATCGATGCTGTAGGCTTGGTCGTTGGTGGTGTGGTCTGGTTGGAATTGGTACCGGCAATCTCCAGGATATCCCCCAGAGAAATGGCCCCAAGTCCTTTCAATTTAACCAGGGTGGGAGAGGTGCCATTACCCAGGGTGACGCTTTCTACTCGCCCATAGGTCAAGGCCGAAATGCTCTCTGATATGCCGGCCACAGTGCCGGTTGCTTTAATCTGGTACTTGCCTTCTTTGACGGGCTTACCGTCCTGGTCGGTCCCATCCCAGTTGAAGGACACGTTACCCTTATGTTCTCCCTCAAGGGAGAAGGACTTGATAACCTGCCCTTTTTCATCTTCAACTGTGATTTTCACGTTCGACATTGTCTTGTCGCCGACAGCGACCACCCCGGAAATCTCGCCATCTTTTTCCAGATAGCCGGTATTGGAGGGGATCAGTACATTCTGCCCCACCAGAGCAGAGGCCTGCAGCGCCTGGCTGGAGGTCATCAAGGTATTCAGATTGCCCATCTGGGTCGACAGACTCGATATCCCTTCCGAGGTCGACATCGATGTCATCTGGGACAGCATCTGGGCGTTGTCCACCGGCTTGAACGGATCCTGATAAGAGAGCTGCATGGTCAGCAGCTTCAGAAACGACGCCTGATCCAGCTCTTTCTTGGGCGTCGTCGGCGTGCCAGTGGTCTGGGATGTGGTACGGCTGATACCGTTCACATTATTGGTTGTATCTACCATCTGTGCGTACCCCTATCAGGACTTGCCAAGCTGAAGCGTCTGCTGCAGCATCTTCTTGGCAGAGTCGGCAACCTGCACATTGGTCTGATAACTGCGTGAGGCGTTGATCATGTCTGCCATCTCTTCCACCATGTTGACGTTGGGCTTGAATATAAAGCCATCCTTGTCAGCCATGGGGTGGCCCGGGTTGTACTCCTTGAGCAAGGGCGCCTCGCTCTCGACAATCCCCTTCACCTCGACCCCGACGGATGCCTGCTTGTCTGACATGGCCCGATCCAGCTGAGCGGCAAAAATTGGCCGCCTGGCATGGTAAGTATTTTCCACACTGGAGCTGACGCTGTCGGCGTTGGCCATGTTGCTGGCCACCGTGTTGAGTCGAACAGACTGTGCACTCATGGCCGAGCCTGCAATGTCAAAGACCTTGAACAAACTCATTACTGTTCTCCTTTCAGCGCCTTCAGCAGGCCACTGATCTTGCTATTCATAAACTCAAGGGAGGTCTGGTACTCAAGGCTGTTACGCAAAAACTCGCTGCGCTCCTGCTGCACATCTACCGTGTTGCCATCACCGGTGTCGGGCTGCAGGGGATTGCGGTACTGCGTGAGGCCTGGGGCATCCGACTGCAAGGCGAAGTGCTTCTCACTGGTCGTCGCCAGGCCGAATCCCTGCCGATGCTGGGCCCCTTCCAGAGCCTGTGAGAAGTTTATATCCCTGGCCTTGAAACCCGGGGTATCAGCGTTGGCAATGTTGCTGGACAACACCTCTGCACGCTTGGAGCGAACGCTCAGCGCGTATTGATGAATACCAAATGCCTTGTCGAATGAAATTGCCATAGCACACCTCCTGCTTGATAAATTATTAGCAAGAGGCGTGCCAAAGAGGATTTATGCGGGGATTATTTGACTTTGTAGATGATACCGGGATTGCAGCGGACCATTTCGAACTTGTCGGTCAGACCGGCCAGTGACTCGGAAGCCCCCAGCATCAGATAACCACCGGGATTGAGACTGCCGGCGAACTGGTTGAGGATCTTGGACTTCACTTCCGGCGCAAAATAGATGAGTACGTTACGGCAGAAGATGATGTCGAACTTGCCGAGCAGGCTGTAGCTCTCCAGCAGGTTCAGTGGCCGGAAGGTGGTCAATTTTCTGACACGCTCCACCACTCGCATCTTGTTGTCACCATAAGGTTCGAAGAACAGCTTCTTGCGCTCCGGCGACAGGCCTCGGGCCAGCGCCAGGCTGTCGTACACCCCTTCCTTGCACTGGTTAAGCATAGTGCTGGAAATATCTGTGCCCACGATCTGCACGCCACCGGGCAAGGTACCCGGCTTCTTGACCTGCTGCTCCAATGCCGTCATGGCGATGGAATAGGGCTCCTGACCTGATGAGGACGCGGCCGACCAGATCTTGATCGGACGGCCGCTCTTGCCAAGCTCAGGAAAAATCTTGTCCGTCAGCAACTGAAATGGATAAGTATCCCGAAACCACAGGGTTTCGTTGGTGGTCATGGCATCAACCACTGCCATTTTCAGGTCGCGCTCACGCACACTCATCGCTCGCGTAACCAGATCAGACAAACTCTCAATACCAAACTGAGTCATCAAGGGCGAAAGCCGACTCTTGACCAGATACTGTTTGTTGTCACCCAGCACGATCCCGCTCTGTACTGCCAGAAAGTTGCTGAATTGTTTGTATAAGTCGTCCGAAAGTGTCTTCATGCAGTTTGTTCTTCTTGATTAGAGTGCGCCTTGTACGGCTTTGGCCAATTCATCCGGCTGGAATTTGGCAATGAAATTGTTCGCACCGACTTTCTGCACCATGGCCTGATTGAACACCCCACTGAGGGATGTGTGCAGAATAACATGTAAGTCCTTGAGATTGGGATTGTTGCGGATCTCGGCGGTAAAAGTATAACCGTCCATTTCCGGCATCTCGATGTCCGAGATCACCAGGGCAATTTGATCCTTGATGGGGCCATTCTTGGCCATCTCCAGTAACATGTTGAGCGCCTCACGCCCATCCTTGGCCAGCACACACTGTACACCGATAGCCTCGAGGGCCCGCTGGACCTGCTTGCGAGCAACAGAAGAGTCATCTGCCACCAGCACAGGACGACCATGGGTACTGTGCTCGATACTGGCATCCACCAGCTCGGCACTCACCTCGGTCGACACCGGAGAGATCTCGTTGAGGATACGTTCAACGTCCAGGATCTCCACCAGCTCGCCATCTACCTCGGTGACCGCCGTCATGTAGTTGATGCGACCAGCCCCTTTGGGGGGGGGCAGAATGGATTCCCAGTTCATGTTGATGATGCGCTCGACCGAGTGCACCAAAAAGCCCTGCACGGAACGGTTGTACTCGGAAATGATGATAAAGCACTTACTCAGATCCTCGATAGGACGCTTGCCCACCGCCATGCTGAGATCGATCACCGAAATGGTCTGGCCACGGATATGGGCAACCCCGCGAATGCAGGAGTTCAACTTGGGCATGACGGTCAATGAGGGACATTGCAACACTTCACGCACTTTGAATACGTTGATGCCAAATCTTTGACGTCCATTGAGACGAAACAACAACAACTCCAACCTGTTTTGTCCCACCAGCTGGGTACGTTGGTTGACCGAGTCCAGAATACTGGCCATAAACACTCCCTAAAAACGCTTGGCACTAATCATGCATGCGTGTTGGCTTACGTCAGACTATCAATGTCACTACAAACGAATTCTGAAGCAAGCATAGTTAAATGTGGTGATATACGTGAACAACTTATCGGCCTGCGAGCGAAAATGATTAGTAGACTTTTCCTCATCTTACTGCTGTTTTGCGGCATATCTCACACCACGGCTTCCGAGGTGACCAGCTATCTGCAAGAAATGGCACAAGAGTTTGTGCTAGGCCAGCTCGATATTCCGCTCGACGCCCAGGCGCAGGTGCTAGCTGCCTCCATCGATGACCGCCTGCCTCTAAGCCGCTGCGAAGAGCATCTTACCATCAGTTTTCCCGCAAGGATGGAGGTGCGTCGCAACACCACTGTCTACCTCAAATGCGAGGAGGATAAACCTTGGGATCTCTATCTGCCGGTTCGGGTCAGCATACAAAAGCCCTATGTGACCGTCTCAGCGCCGGTGGCCAAGGGCGACATCCTCAGCGAAAGCATGCTGACACTGGCCTATCAGGATCAGACGCTGATCCGTGGTGACTATCTCAGCGATCCGACCCCCCTGATAGGCGTACGTAGCAAGCGGGAGCTCAAACCGGGTCAGCCCATACGGCTCACCCAAGTCTGCGTGGTGTGCAAAGGCGATCAAGTCACACTCAGTGCAGAAAATAGCAGCATGCAAATCAAAACCATGGCCCGAGCCTTGCAAGATGGTAGCTTCGGAGACATGATCAAACTCGTCAATATTCGTTCAGGAAAAACGGTGCAGGGAAAAGTCAGCGCGGTCGGTGCCGTGGTGGTCACTTTCTGAATGTTTTAGGCCACTTTTTTCTAAAGTTCTGACGACCGTCACCGATAAACAGGTAAGCGAACAGCAAAGCAGACGAAGGTAAATAACATGGCTATCAACAATATCAATAACCTAGCGAACAATCGGTTGCAAAACACCGGTAGCAGCCTGGGTGCCAATACCAAACCAGCGACCTCATCCCCCGACAACCGTGCGGCGACCGTCAGGACCGACTCCGTCTCCTTGACCAATGAGGCGCAGCAATTGCAACAGATGCAGAAAAACCTCAACTCAGCCTCTACTACCGGCAATGAAAGCCGGGTCGAGAGCTTGAAAAAAGCCGTGGCCAATGGTGAATATCAGGTCAACAGTGAAGCTGTGGCCAAGAAGATGTTCAGCTTTGAATCCAATCTGGACAAGCTGCTGGGATGATGGATTTACCTTCGCTGCTGCATACCCAAGACGAATACCTCTCCCAGATGCAAGGTTTGCTGGGGGAGGAATTCAACCTGCTCAAACAGCACCAGGCACTGGCACTGCCTGAGCTGGCAGAGCGCAAGCAGAAACTGCTTGCCGATATTGAAGTGCTGGATCAGACCCTGGCCCAACTGCCCGATCTGCAACAACAGCTGAACGCCTTTCCCGAGAAGATGCATCTCCTGCGTGAAAAACTCGATGCCTGCCAGGAACAAAATGATCTCAATGGCCGCCTGCTCGAACTCAGCATCGTCTCCAACCGACGCCTGGCAAGCTTCCTGAGCAAGTTGCGTGATCGCAACTCACTGACCTATGACGCCAAGGGCAATACCCGCTCAGGTACTCGCTCATTCGGCATAAAGGCCTGACTTCTCTCTTCTCACTTTCAGTTTCCCCTTACAGCAGCCCCTGATCTGCCCCCTCGCCACACACCTTACAAATTCAGACGCAGCAAGGCCTCGCTATCCGCACAGGCATGGATGCCCAATACACCGTCTTCATAGCGGCCATAAGTTGCCGCCAGCTCTGCACGTGGAAAACAGATGGATCCCGGATTCATCAGCACCAGCTCCCCTTCTCGCTGCAACACGGGCATATGGGTATGACCGCTGATAAACAGGCTGCCTGCCGGCAGCGGCACCGCCTCCGGGCGATAGAGATGACCATGGCTGACAAACCAGCGCCGGCCATCCACCAGTAACTGGTTGTAGGGGGCCATCATGGGGAAATCCAGCAGCATCTGATCCACTTCCGAGTCGCAATTACCACGCACCGCCATGATGTGCGGCGCCAGCTGATTAAGCCGCTCGGCCACAGCCGCGGGGGCATAACCCGGCGGTACCGGATTGCGTGGGCCGTGGTTGAGCACGTCGCCGAGCAACAGATAGTGATCAGGCTGCCAGGTGGAAAGCTGGTCAAGCACCTGCTCCAGGGCACTCAGGCTGCCGTGCAGGTCCGACATAATGGCAATCTTCATCGCTCGTTCCTCACGGCTGACTGAAATAGAGATCCTTGGTGGCAATCGCCCCCTTGAGATTCTGAACGGGCAAGCCACGCAGGGTGGGATCCACCAACCGCATCTGGTTGTAGTGATAGATGGGAATGGCGGGCATCTCATCCATCAGCAACTGTTCGGCCTGTTGGTAGAGCCCGACCCTGACGTTACCATCCAGGGTATCCGAGGCCTGCTGCAACAGGCCGTCAAAGGCCGGATTGCAGTAGCCACTCTCGTTCTGGGGATCCTGGCAACGGAAGCTGTTGAGCATGGATGAGGGCTCCACGTAATCCCCGAACAGGAAGGAGCGAGCCAGCATGAAGTCCCCGCTGTCTTTGGCCACCTGATAGG
>NZ_CAWNYS010000016.1:8948-9391 GCF_963878295.1 Aeromonas sp. HMWF014
CCACACCAAGCGGCTTCCACATGGCGGCCACCGCCAACGCCAGCTTCTTGTGATTTTCCGAGGTGTTGTAAGTCAGCGTCAGCTTGAGGGGATGAGCGCTGTTGTAACCCGCCTGCGCAAGCAGCGCGGTCGCCTTGGCAAGCCGGGTTGGCTGATCCTGCAAGGCCAGCGGTGAGCTCAGCGCCTCATAGCCCGGCATGGTGGGCAGCAGTGACCAGGCGGCTTGTTCACCCTGACCGCTGACCTTCTCGGTCAGCAAATGTCGGTCTATGGTCATCGCCAGCGCCTGGCGCACCCGCACATCCTGCAACTCGGGGCGACGCAGGTTGAAGGTATAAAGATAGGTACCGAGCAGCGGCAGGCCCCAGATCCGCTCGGGGGTCACTTCCTTGGTCTTCTGGTAATACTCCTGTGCCACCTTGTTGGTGAGCTGGATCTCGCCC
>NZ_CAWNYS010000016.1:9401-10274 GCF_963878295.1 Aeromonas sp. HMWF014
ACCCGCTGGATCCGGGTATGGGCATCATCCCAATACTGGGCGTTGCGCTCCGCCTCGATGCGCTCGTTGGGCACCCAGTTCACCAGCTTGTAGGCGCCGTTGCTGACCAGCTTGCCCGGCTGGGTCCACTGCTTGCCAAACTGGTTGATAGCCTTCTCGTTAACCGGTACGAAGGGACGCTGACTGACCAGCTGCAAGAAGTAGGGCACCGGCCGCTCCAGAGTCACTTTCAGGATCTGCTCGCTCTCGGCCTCCACCCCCAGGGTATTGAGATCCAGCGCCCCTGCGTAGATGGACTGGGCATTGTTGATACCGGTCGCCAGCAACAGCCCGGCGGAAGGTGAGCCCTGCGCCGGATCCAGCAGTCGCCGCCAGGCATAGACAAAGTCCTGCGCGCCGAGCGGCTCACCGTTGGACCACGTGAGCTGCGGACGCAGGAAGAAGCGCCAGACCAGCCCATCGTCACTGCTCTCCCAGCGCTGGGCCTGAGCCGGCACTATCTTGCCCTGACCATCTTCGCTCACCAGCCCCTCGAACAAGTCCACCAGCACGACCTCACCCGGAAAACCGGATCGGATCTGGGCCGGGTCGAGGGATTCCGGCTCGGCGCCATTGCCCTTGACCAGGGTCTGGCGGTCCGACAACACGGGCTCTTGGGACACAGTGGTGGCCTGCAATGAAGGGGCCATCAACAGGCCCAGCAGCAAGGGAGAGAGCCAGCAGCGGGCGGGCCGGGAAGCGGGGCACAAAACCATGACATACACCTCGTTCAATTCACTTTATTTCAAGAAGGGGGAAGGCCGGCAGCGCGCCTGAATACGAATGCATGATGCTGCGCTTGTTATCCCCAAAGACGCCCCGTATTGTATCGGG
>NZ_CAWNYS010000017.1:0-18594 GCF_963878295.1 Aeromonas sp. HMWF014
AGGCACGGCTGGACGAAGACGCCGTCGTGCTGGTGGTGGATATCGGCGGCGGCACCACAGACTGCTCCATGCTGCGGATGGGCCCGAGCCATCGCGACCAGCTGGATCGCAGCGGCGATCTGCTCGGCCACAGCGGACAGCGCATCGGCGGCAACGACTTCGACATCCGCCTGACGGTGGAAGGCATGATGCCGCTGCTCGGCATGCACGAGACCCTCAAGACCGGCAAGCCACTGCCCCACCCGCTGTTCTGGGATGCGGCCGCCATCAACGACGTCAGTGCCCAGGGCCGCTTCTACAGCCTGGATACCGCCCGTCAGCTGCAGGATCTGCAGCTCGACAGCCAGCCAGGCAGCAAGCTGGGTCGCCTTGCCAATCTGCGGGCCCACAAGCTGAGCCACCAGCTGGTGTGGCGCGCCGAGCAGGGCAAGATCGCCCTCTCGGAGCAGGCATCGAATCATCAGTCTCTGAGCGAGCTGGAGAAGGGACTGGAGGCTGAACTCAATCGCGAGCAGCTGGCCAACGCCTCGGCCCTGCTGCTGGAGAAGATTGGCGAGCTGATGGACCAAGCCATTGCCGCCGCGGGTGTGCAGCCCGACCGTATCTTCGTCACCGGCGGCAGTGCCCGCTCGCCGCTCATCGCCACCTACATTCGTCAGAAGTTGCCCACGATTCCGCTTGAAGGTGGCGATGACTTCGGTTCGGTGGCGGCAGGGCTTGCCCGTTACGCCGAGCGTCTGTTCAACCGCTGATACAAAGCGCTCAGGGTGGCGGTCGCCTTGTTGGCATCGAACAAATCCCGCCGACCAACAAGTGTTGCCATTTAACGACACAGGGCTGACCAGCAGGGCGACAGAAGTGGTCGGGGGCCGCCCCCCTCGCCCTGCCCCGAGGGCGGTGCAGGAGGTATGCTTGTCGCTCCCACTATTGGAGCCCTTCCATGCCCAGACTCTTGCTACTGTTGCTCGCCCTGATCCTGCTCAGCGCCTGCAGCAGTACTCCCTCGTTCGTCCAGCAAGAGTTACAGCACCATCACTGGGTGCTCGACAAACTGGATGGTCAGGCCATCACTGCCTCACGAGACAACCCGCCCGATTTCGAGATAGGTGAGCACTTCACCGTCAACGGTATCGCCGGTTGCAATCGCTACTTTGGCCAGGGGCACCTTGAGGGCGACAGATTCTGGGTCACCAGCCTGGGCAGCACAGAGATGGCCTGTCAGGCACAGCTCGACGCCATAGAACAGGCCGTCATCACCACCCTGACCGAAGGGGTCACCCTGAGCGGCACCACCCAGACCCTGGTCCTGGAAGGGAAACGGCACCGTTTGGAATACCAGCTGCAAGACTGGGTGCGCTGACGCTCACAAACCGGTACCACAAACAGGAACATGTGCCCCGCCTGTGGCACAATGTGAGGCAGTGTTCGCAATGGAGGCTGTCTCAGCCATGTCGATGGATCGTCTGTTTGGCAAGATCAAACAACTCCCCACTATCCCGCAGCTGCTGCATGAGTTGATGCAGAGCTTCAACGATGACAACGCCCGCATCGACCAGATCGCGGCCAAGATCGCCATGGACCAGGTGATCAGCGTCAAGGTACTGCGAATGGCCAACTCGGCCGCCCTGCGCCGCGGTAATGAGGTCACCTCCATCGAACAGGCGGTGATCCGCCTCGGTTTCAACCGGCTGCGCTCCGTGGTGGTCGCTTCCGGCATCATCAGCAGCTTCAAGGCGCCCCCCAGCTTCGACAAGAACAAGTTCTGGACCGAGACCTTCCAGGTCGCCACCATAGCCCGGACCCTGGCCCAAGAGGCCAAGGTGCTCGATCCCGAGACCGCCTTCACCTGTGCGCTGATCCACAACATAGGTGAGCTGCTCATCCAGAGTACCCTGCCGGAAGAGGCCGAGATCATCAACATGGCGATCCAGAAGGGCAGCAGTCGGGTCGAGGCTCAGCGGGAGATGCTGGGCTACGACTATGCCCAGCTCGGTGCCGAGCTGGCGCGGCGCTGGAACCTGTCGGAGTCCTTCGTCAACGCCATCTCACAGCAGCTGGAGCCCCTCTCCCACGATCCGGTCAGCAAGGAGGCGGTGCTGATCCGGCTCGCCGTCTTCATCTCCTTCGCCTGGAATGCGGGTGTGCCAGCCCAGACCATCATTGCCCGCTTCCCCAAGCCGCTCGCCGATCAGCTGGGGCTGGATCCCGTGTCATTGGCAGGCCAGCTCGAAACACTTCACGAACAGGGTAATGCCCTCGCCGACCTTCTGACTCAATAAGCATCATGACCCATCCATTTCTGTTTCATCCCCAGGTGGCGCCCTGGTTCAAAGAGAGCGCCAACACCCTGCAACTCACCCTGTTCAGCGCGCTGGATACCCCCATTCGGGAGGTGTGGCTGCGCCACGAGCCAGACAACGAGGAGTACCTGGTGGCCATGACGCCAGTCTCCACCCGGGACAGGTTGCAGGTATGGCAGGCGACCCTGCCGCTGGTCAAAGGACAGGATATCCACCTCTACTGTTTCAAGTGCCTGACCGACGAAGAACAGTGGTGGCTGCACGGTGCGGGTGTCAGCCCGGCCATACCGCCACGCGAGCAACATTTTCGCTTCAACAGCCTGCATCAGCCCCCGGCCTGGGTGCAGGATCAGGTGTTCTACCAGATCTTCCCCGACCGCTTCTGCAACGGCGATCCCTCGCTGAGCGTCAAGCATCACGAATACGAGTACAGAGGCAAGGCGGTCATCAGCAAGGCGTGGGGTGAGCCGGTCAGCCGTCACGAAGAGGGGCATGGCGCCTGTGAATTTTACGGCGGGGATCTGGCGGGCATCGATGCCAAGCTGCACTACCTGCAATCTCTCGGGGTCACGGCCCTCTACCTGAACCCCATCTTCGATTCGCCGAGCAACCACAAGTACGATACCCAGGACTACTTCAAGGTGGACACCCACCTAGGCAGCAACGAGCAGTTCGCCGAGCTGACCCGCAACCTGCATCAGCGCGGCATGAAGGTCATCCTGGATGCCGTGGTGAACCACACCTCGACCCAGCACCCCTGGTTCTGCCCGCCGCTGGGGGCCCAGCGCAACCCGGACTCACCATGGCGCAGCTTCTACACCTTTGACAACGAAGGGGACTATGTCAGCTGGAAGGGCATTCGCAGCCTGCCCAAACTCGACTTTGCCAGTGAACAGGTGCAGGACGCCATCTATCGCGCCGATGACGCCATCCTGCGCTATTGGATGCGGGCCCCCTACCAGATCGATGGCTGGCGCTTCGATGTGATCCACATGCTGGGGGAACGTGGCACGGCCGAGGGCAATCGCGGCCATGTGCGCGCCATTCGCGGCGCCGTGAAGCAGGAGAATCCGGATGCCTATGTGCTCGGTGAGCACTTCTGCGAGGCGAGCCAGTGGCTGCAAGGAGATCAGGAGGATGGCGCCATGAATTACTATGGCTTCGCCCACCCGATCCGCGCCTTTCTGACGGGGCAGGACATCGCCTATCACCCCATCAAGATCAGCGCCGGGGAGCTGGATCGCTGGCTCAAACTGGCGCGGGCCCACATCCCGTTCAAGAACCAGCTGGCCCAGTTCAACCTGCTGGACAGCCACGATACCGCCCGCTTCCTCCACCTGCTGGGCGAAGACAAGCAGCGCATGGCCCTGGCCGCCACCCTGCTGCTCACCTATATCGGCGTACCCTCCATCTACTACGGTGACGAGGTGGGGCTCTCGGGTGGCAACGACCCGGACTGCCGTCGCTGCTTCCCCTGGGAAACCACGGCTTGGGATCACGTGTTGCACGACCACTACCGCCGGTTGATCCAGATACGCCGCCAGCGCCCCTCACTGCGCCGTGGTGACATTCAGACCCTCTATGCAGGCCCGCACAGCTATGTGTTCGCCCGCACCCTGCAAAGCGATCAGGTGGTGGTTGCCTGCAACCGTCATCCGACCGAGCCGCGCACCATCAGCCTGCCCCTGTGGCAGACCGCAAGCCCGGCCAGCCGCTTCACTGACGCCTTCAACGGTGAGAAGTTCGAAGTGGTGCAGGGTGAAGTACAACTCACCATCCCGGCCAACTCGGCCAGAGTGCTGCTCTCCAGCTGAGCGTCAAAAAAGCGGAACCGAGTGTCCCGCTTTTTGTTAAAGGATCAAAAATCGCATAAAGTTGTTTGAGCTCGGTTGGATTTCTCTATGAATCATCTAGTTACTTCACGCACAGTGGAATAAAACTGGCATCATACAGAACTGCTCCCAGCCCATTTCGGCTAAGCTGGCTCAAGGCACATTTATTGCTTGCCTCTTGGCATCACTAGCGAGAATCCGTCATGTTCGACAATAAAACCCTATTGATTACCGGCGGCACTGGCTCGTTTGGCAAGATGCTGGTCAAGACAGTGCTGGAGCGCTACAAGCCGAAGCGGCTCATCATCTACTCCCGCGACGAACTGAAGCAGTTCGAGATGCAACAGGTGTTCAACGACCCCTGCATGCGCTATTTCATCGGGGATGTGAGGGATGCCAACCGGCTGAACATGGCGATGCGCGGCGTCGATTACGTCGTGCACGCGGCCGCGCTCAAGCAGGTCCCCGCTGCTGAATACAACCCCATGGAGTGCATCAAGACCAACATTCATGGGGCGGAGAACGTCATCCAAGCCGCCTTGCTCAATCAGGTCAAGAAGGTGATTGCCCTCTCCACCGACAAGGCTGCCAACCCGATCAACCTGTATGGCGCCACCAAGCTGGCTTCCGACAAGTTGTTCGTGGCGGCCAACAACATTGCAGGCCAGGATCCGACCCGCTTCGCGGTGGTGCGCTATGGCAATGTGGTGGGTTCACGCGGCTCAGTGGTGCCCTTCTTCCAAAAACGAATTGACCAGGGTGCCAGCACACTGCCCATCACCCATGCCGAGATGACCCGTTTCTGGATCACCCTGCAGCAGGGAGTGGATTTTGTGATGAACAACTTCCCGAGGATGAAGGGCGGCGAGATCTTCGTGCCCAAGCTGCCCTCGGTACGGATCACCGACCTGGCTACCGCCATGGCGCCCCAGCTGGCCCAAGAAATTATCGGTATTCGCCCCGGTGAAAAGTTGCATGAAGTAATGTGCCCTTCCGACGACTCCTATCACACCTTCGAGTTCGACGACTTCTTCATCATCGGCCCCACCATCAATTTCAATAATCGCAACAATGACTTCTCAGTCACAGCTGCAGGCGAGAAGGGGGTCATGGTCGAACAGGGTTTCGAATATAACTCCCGCAACAACAGCGACTTCCTGACGGTGGCCCAGCTAAAAGAGTTGAATGACAAGGTGGTAATGGAATGATCCCGTACGGCAGACAGTCGATCAGCGAGGCGGATATCGAGTCCGTAGTCGAGGTACTGAGGTCGGACTTTCTGACACAGGGCCCGGTCGTTCCTCGTTTCGAGCAAGCAGTCGCCGATTACTGTGGCGCACGCTTCGGCGTCGCCGTGAACTCGGGTACGGCCGCTTTGCACATCGCTTGTCTGGCTCTGGGTGTCGGCCCGGGGGACTGGGTCTGGACCTCCCCCATCAGCTTTGTAGCCTCGGCGAACTGCGCACTTTATTGTGGCGCTCAGGTCGACTTCGTCGACATAGAGCCGGATACCGGCAACATGTGCGCACTGGAGCTGGAGCGCAAACTGATGGTTGCCAAGGCGGAAGGACGCCTGCCCAAGGTAGTGATTCCGGTACATTTCGCAGGTTTGCCCTGTGACATGCAAGAGATCCACCGTCTGGGCCAGGAGTACGGTTTTCGCATCATAGAAGATGCCTGCCACGCCCTCGGCGCCCGCTATCACGGCGAACCGACCGGCAATGGCCGCAACAGCGACATCACAGTCTTCAGCTTCCATCCGGTGAAAATCATCACCACCGGCGAAGGCGGCATGGCCATGACCAATGACCCAGCATTGGCCAAAACCATGCGCATGCTGCGCAGCCACGGTATCACCCGTGAACCGGAAGATTTCATCAACGAACCGGACGGCCCCTGGTACTACGAACAGCAGATGCTGGGTTTCAACTACCGGATGACAGATATCCAGGCTGCGTTGGGGTTGAACCAGATGGACAGCCTAGACACATGGATTCATAAGCGTAGTGAGCTCGCTCGGCACTACTTCGAAACACTGGCCCCACACTGGCTCCCTCGTTATTTCAGCACCGAGCGACGTAGTGCCTTCCATCTCTATATTCACCATGTTGCCCCTGAACAGCGTAGTGTGCTCTTCCGAAAACTGCGTGAACAGGGCATCGGCGCCAACGTGCACTATATTCCGATTTACAAACAACCCTGGTATCAAAAGTGGGCCCAGACCCCTCTTCCCTGTGCCGAGCAGTTTTACGCAGGGGCAATCACTCTGCCACTGTTTCCTGGTCTGACTAACACGCAGCAAATGAAAATATGCAGTCTGCTTTAGTCGTAGCCAAAAATGTCCCGAGTATAGACCTTATCTATTACATCAACTAATTCAGGATGCATACGATTAGCTAATATAATGTCACACATATCTTTAAACTCGGATACATCAGCTATGATCTTTGACCGAAAGAAATCAGGCTCCTTTAATGATGGTTCATAAACAACCACTTCAATGCCTTTTGCCTTTATTCTTTTCATGACACCTTGTACTGCTGATGCTCTAAAATTATCTGAACCAGCCTTCATAACAAGTCGATAAATACCAACTCGCTTTGGATTAGTGGCAATAACAGTATCAGCTATAAAATCTTTTCGAGTTGTATTAGAATCAACAATCGCTCTAATCAAGTTGCTGGGCACTTGGTTGAAATTTGCTAAAAGTTGCTTGGTGTCTTTTGGCAAGCAATACCCTCCATACCCAAAAGATGGATTATTGTAATAGTGGCCAATACGAGGATCAAGGCAAACACCATCAATAATATCCTTTGTTTCTAGATTGTTTTTTTGAGCATATGTATCCAACTCATTAAAAAATGCAATTCGCATTGCCAGATATGTATTAGCAAATAATTTTACAGCCTCAGCTTCCATACTTTCAGTAAAAATGACTGGCACATCTTTTTTTATTGCGCCCTCAATCATCAGTTTAGAAAATGATCGTGCATATTCAGTTTTAGCACCGACTATAATTCGTGACGGATAAAGGTTGTCGTATAATGCTCTACCTTCACGTAAGAACTCAGGGGAGAAGAAAATGTCTTCGTATTGATGAATTACCCGCATTTTAGAGGTAAAGCCAACTGGGACAGTAGACTTAATTACGATGACTGAAGCAGGGTTAATATCCATGATATCAGAAATAACTAACTCTACCGAGGTAGTATCAAAACAATTTGTGTCAGGATCATAATTAGTAGGGGTTGCAATTATAATATAGTCAGCATTCTCATAAGCAGCTGATTTATCCAACGTTGCGGTAAGATCCAAGGTTCGTTCTTTAAAAAAAAGATCGATATCAGTATCGATAATTGGAGACTGTCGACTGTTAATCATGGAGACTTTTTCTGGATTAACATCAAATGCAACCACATGATGGTTTTGAGATAACAAAATTGCATTAGATAAACCCACATAACCTATACCAACAACAGCAATTTTCATTATTGCTCCTTAACATCAGAAACGTGATAATAAGAGCGATACCAGTCGACAAAGTTTTGTATACCTTGCTCAATGTTCATCGATGGACGATAAGATATAGTAGCGAATAAATCCTCAGTATCTGCCCACGTTGCATAAACATCTCCAGATTGCATCGGCATCATATTCTTTATAGCTTTAACTCCCAGCGCTTGCTCGATAGATTGAATAAAATTAATTATTTTAATCGGCTTGCCATTACCGATGTTAAATACACGATAAGGTGCACTGCTATCAGCTGGAGAGCCAGCAGCGCAACGCCAAGCAGCGTTTGCAATCGGCACTACATCTGCCACCCTGATCACACCTTCAGCTATGTCATCTATATATGTGAAATCTCGACTTAACAGACCATTGTTGTATACATCTATCGGCTTTCCAGAGAGCATGTCTTTAGTAAATTTAAACAATGCCATATCCGGCCGTCCCCACGGGCCGTAGACTGTAAAAAAACGCAATCCAGTGGTAGGAATGCCATACAAGTGAGAGTATGTATGCGCCATCAATTCATTCATTTTTTTTGTCGCTGCATACAGCGAAATAGGGTGGTCTGTTGGCTCACTCACTTTAAATGGCATTTCTTCATTCATTCCATATACGGAGCTAGAAGATGCGTAAACAAGATGTTTGATACAATGATGACGACAACCTTCAAGGATCGCCAAAAATCCAGTTACGTTACTATCAGTATAAGCAAAGGGATTTTCCATCGAGTGGCGAACACCTGCTTGAGCGGCGAGATGAATTACCCGGTCAAACCTTTCTTTAGAAAAGGTGGCTAGAACACCATTCCTATTAGAAACATCCATTTTGACAAACTTGAAGTTGGCGAATGAGGCTAACTGATCCAGCCTGCTTATTTTAAGAGAAACATCATAATAATCATTCAGGTTATCAACACCCACCACCAGATCACCTTTTGAGCATAATAGCTCACATACCTTCGCACCGATAAATCCAGCAGCACCAGTAACAAGATATTTCATACAATATGCCTATATATTTAGATTGATATCATTACTCTCAATAAAAATGGGTATACTGATACTTAAAACTCTCTTAAAATATAGGAGGGAAGGAAAAAACCGTAACAGTTTGATGTTTTACATATCCCCCCCAGTTTCCAATGTAATATCTCTTATTTTCATATGAAAAACTAGATTTATGCTCACTATTATTTATTACTAACAACATTGATATTCGAGGAGTGAAATAATATTCATTCCTTTATAAAAGACCATATAGGGTTGCTCTTATCTTTATAATCACAAAATAAAACATCTTGTTCTATGAATTTTGAAAATAAATCCACATCTTTTTTAACTGCTGGAAAAACCTTATAATCATCGCCAAAAATGACCCCCCCCTTCTTCAGTAAATCATAATATAGATTTAGTTCCATAAACGTCTCACCAGCCTCATGAGCCGAATCCAAATAGACAATATCAATTTTATACTTCAGAACAGCTAACATTCTTGCAGCAACTACAGAGGACACACGAAGAGGGACAATAACATCCTGCATATTATATCTCCGCACTGTAGATATAAAATTCTCAAATAGTTTTGGCTGCCCATCCTGTTTGCTCATAATGGTTGAAAAATTACCCTTCAACCACATATTAATATCACCACACCAAGTGTCAACGCAAATAATAACTGCTGGTATTTTATTTTTCTTTATATACTCACCGATGAAACATGCTGATGCTCCACAGAATGATCCAACCTCTACAATAACTCTAATCTCTCCATCAGAAACCCTATTAAAAAGATAATCCATATCCTCCAATGAAATATGAGCCAAAGATGGGTCTCCATGATATGGAGGCTCAAAAGATGGTATATATGAATAAACATTATCGACACCAAAGAGGTCTCGATTAATCTGTTCCTTAGTGGGATGAAAAATTTCATCTCTCGCTAATTCAATAATTGTTTCCTTAAGTTGATAATCAGCCTCCGTAGATGCAGAAAACCAATGCTCCATATTGCTTTTCTTGATTGCGCTAAATTTCTTCATTTTATGACCTCATTATTAAATAAAGTGAAAGATAATTAACAATGTCATTGGGAATAGATAGCTCTACAAATAATAAATTAAGGCAATGAATTTCCCATTAAAAAATCACTAACATCAATAAAAATAAAAACCTTCCAATTCGTGATGAAATGTCAATCGCTCTTTCATTTATACATTCATCCATCGATAGGTGGATTATTAAAAACATCATCTTTTTGTACAGAAAATATTTTTTGTGACTCCAACCCCATGTCTATTAATTGTTGTCGAATCTCTTTGTAAAAACTACTTGCGATAAGAATAATATCAACATCCATAGCACCAATCTGTTGCGGTGGCACAATCATTACACCATCAAGAACTTTACCATGAAGTAGTGAGTTATTGTCTGAAAAACAGTCTATATGGTACGAAAAGCGTATAATATCTCGAACAGATGTATAGCCCTTACTTGTCCCAAAAACACAGGCTTTTGGCTTCTGTAACGGTACTGCTAACAGATCAATTAACGCTCTTACCCTGACAGCCAACCCCTCAAGTTTACACTGTTTCTGGTAGGCAAGGCTTACCTCGTCCCTTTTTGGTTTAAAGCCTAGCATTTTTTTCAACCCTTCAGCCAAAGACATGACATCATCAGGAAAAACTCTAATACCGCTCACTTCATCCAAAACAATTTCATCTAGTGCAGTATTTGCCGAGTAGAGCATGGGAATCCCCAATTCTTGGCACTCGGTACAGAACATGGAATGTCCCTCATATTTCGAGATAAGAATTCCTGCATGAATCTGTGCCATTAACCAACGAACGTCCATATGTTCAAGTTCGGGAATAAAAGTGATGAGTGAGTCCAAACCTAATGCTAACACTCTATTTTGTAAGTGACTACGATAGGTACCATTCCCTATAATAAAAATATGACAATCCGATAATGCATCTCTTGAAAGATACGCGGCATCAATCAAGTTAATAAAGTTTTTCTGATGAACTCCTTGCCATGACATCCGCCCCATCGCCAACATGATGGATTGTCCCTTCAATGAAACAAGAAAATTACTGACTTTAGGAGAAGGGACAAGTGAATCAGCATCAAGAACAGAATTGAAGTTCGGCACCTTAGCATATTTTTTCTCATAAGCAGACAATAAGGAGTCACAATAGTTCTCCTTAAAGAAGTTGAGATAATAATCTGTCGTCGACCAGATATTTTGTATCCGTCGAGCCAGTCGCTTAGCCTCCTGGAATTGTTTATCGTAGTAAGCACTACGCCGAGATAAAAAAAGCTCAGTTTCCGTCGCGGCATGAATTCTCACAGCGACAGAGCCAGGATCAACATCAAGACGGTCTAGTAAGTAATTCTGAATCTCCGCATTCTCGAAGGTCTCACAAATCACAACGTCCCAGCGTCCAGTCAACTCACTATCAATAGCATCAGTCATTGCAGAAGGAGATGTACTTAATATGATATGCAACGATATTCCGACTTGTGGTCTCGGCAACGATGCAGGTTGGAAAGATAATACATGAATATCTAATTTAGGGGAGGCAATACCATATATAAAGTTGATACAAGCATTCGCATAACCACTAGTATTCGGATAAAAATCTGGCACTACGTATAGAAGTCGCTTCATTAGTGATCCTATAAGAGATGGAATGTAGGCATATGCTGCAACGCTGCTCAGGAATATATTTGATAAGGATGGGACTGCAACCATATCTCGAGCACTAACAAACCCCAGACATGATAGAAGCTCATGCCTTCAAACTGGTTATCCAGCAACACCCGCAACCGGTCGGGTGCGATAAACTGATGCAGACAGAGCTGTCCTGAAGAGGCCTGCTGACGCAGTTGCGTAATCGCACTCAGTTTGGCCTGTTGATTGAACGGATCTATGCTGAAACCTTTTTTAGGTCTGTCGATCCATTCCGCCGGCAAGTAGCGTTTGGCCAACTGGCGCAACAGAAACTTACCCTGTCCTTGTGCAATCAGCTCTGACTGTGCCAAACCGGCGGCAAACTGCGCCACTTCGGTCGACAGGTAGGGCGTTCGGCACTCAAGGCTGTGCAGCATGCTCATTCGATCTACCTTGGCCAATACCAACGGCAGATAATTGGCAATATCGGCCTCACGAAGGCGATTAAGATACGGGCGGCAGTCCATATCGATACGCCTGCGCTGCGCCATCAAGTGATCACCAGTACCGGACGGAATGCGACCGAACAACTGCTCCAGCTGGCGGTCTGCATACAGCAAGATGCGACCAGAATAGTACTCCCGCCCAAGATGCCAGCTACGTTCCTGCATCTGCTGCGCTCTTCCCTCGGCGGCGGCCAGTGTCTGCAGGTAACGCCCATAACCGCCAAACAGCTCATCCCCCCCGTCACCCGTGATCGCCACTGTGACCTGCTGACGAGCAAGTTGCGAGACCATATAGGTCGGTACACAGGAAGTATCGGCATTGGGCTCATCCATGCGCCGCGCCAGATCACCAACCTGTTCAACAAAAGCCTCGGGGCGTAGCAACTGCTCAGTGTGTTCGGTTCCGAGAAAGTCGGCAAAAGCCCGAGCCTCCTCATGTTCGCTCTCCGGAGCCTGTGCAAAACCGATGGAAAAGGTGCGGATCGGTCGTTGCAGACGACGGGTTATCAGGGCCACCGCCGTCGAGGAGTCGACACCACCGGAGAGAAAAGCCCCCACCGGCACATCGGCGACCAGGCGGCGCGATAACGAACGCAGCAACAGCTCCTCAAGCTGGTCAACCTGCTCCTCCAGCGGGCGTGACGGCATATGGTCACCGGCACAGATGAAGTGGAAGTAACGCTCTGCCTGTGAGACCGCCCCTGTTACGGCACGCATCAAATACCCCGGCTGCAACTTTCTGGCGTGTTGATACAGGGTGCGCTCCCCGACGGGATGCTGAAAAGCCAGATAATGGGCAACCGTATCAACCGTAATGCGGGCAGGGAATCCTGGCACCAGGGTCAAAGCCGCCAGTTCGGAGGCAAACACCAACAAACCGCCAAACTCGGCATAATAGAGTGGTTTCTCACCAAATGGATCGCGTGCCAGCAGCAACTCTCTGCGCTCACGATCATAGTAGGCAAGTGCAAACATCCCCTCGAGCCGGGTCAGAAAGTCCGCACCTTCCCGCACCAGACCATTGACCAGGATCTCGGTATCAGAATGGCCGGTAAACGATATGCCGGCCTCTTTTAGACGCCCCCCCAACTCGAGATGGTTGTAGATCTCTCCATTAAATACGATACAGGCCCGCTGCTGCGAATCATGCATGGGTTGATGCCCGGCAGACGATATATCCAGAATACTCAATCGACAATGTGCCAAAACACAGCGTCCGTCATCCGACTCCCAAATCCCCCGGTCATCAGGCCCTCGATAGGTCATCGCCTCAACCATCCTGTTAGCCTGTTGTTTCAACCACGCAGGATGATGTTGACCATGAATACTCATTATTCCGGCTATACCGCACATTTTATAACTCCCCAAAGGTAAGCCAAGACATGATGTCACGCATGAGACATCACAAAATAATCAACTATCATGCGATGGCTTTTCCAGAACGAATAGCACACCAGCGACTTCCAAATCCTCCCATTCCAGTGATGCATACTCATCTGCGAAATCGGCAGAGACCTCCTGAATATACTCTCTATCATTCTTCATATATATATCTTCAGCAACAATCCTGAAGCCACATTGTAAAAATATCTGTCGATAATCACTATAACGCAGCTGATTACCATGTAAAAAGTGGCCAGCATCACCATAATGGTTACGCCACTCTGACTTGCCTATTATCAGGAAATCAAGTGGTCGTGAAAAATCCCGATGGTCTCGGAGGTCAATCCAGTGAAAAGCAAAACCACCTGATGCTAATAGCTCAAATGTCTTGGCTACGAATGAATGAATATCTACAACGTGCTCCATTACGGCACATGAATAGCATACATCATATTTTTCATCCTCATTGAAGTCTTCTAGCTTTTTATCCTGAAAATAATTTAGTCTAGCACTGTTATTATCGTGAAGGCGGAATGAAGCATCAGTGTTAAATAAAATTTTATCATTGATATGGCATGGGACATTGAAAAGCTTCATCAACTCTTCAATCATTGAGCAGTGCTGCTCAAAAGGGTATTCCCCACCTAATCCGGGGAATGGTTCAATAGCGGTCCACTCGCCTCCCCATCGCAATAGACTATATATCTCCAGCCCAAGAGAATGACCGGAACCTATGTGTAAAAATCTGTTTACCGGTGTTGACAAAAATTCTCTACGACACTCTTCGAATTTATTACCAAGAGATATATGATAAAACAAACTACCATTATTGCTTTTGCTATCCATCACTTCATCGTAAATATATCGCCCAATTATCCCTTTAGATTCCTGTCTCCTCTGATCTATTATTTCACTTTCATCATCATAAGGAAAAGGCAAGTATAAGTCATCTAATCCAAGTTTGACGAGATGAAAAAAAATATCCGAGTGATGTTTCCTCAGACAAGAAAGAATGATAAAATCTGGATTATATAGATGGATTTCATCAGGAGAGATAATAGGAAGCTCACGCTTAAATTTACCATGTAAACTTTCGTTATTATCAGCAATAGCCAATATTGAAAATCTTTTAGGAAGTTTTTTTATAAACGAATCACATACTTCGCCGGCACCAAACAAGATAACATCCATGTTTATTCTCCGGTTTGTTGTTTATTAGTCAGTGCCAGTGTTTTTTCAGCAAGTATAAGTGGTGAATAATGCTCACTCATCTTTTTCACCAAACCAACTGATGTTTTCTCTCCATTACCCATTAATAATGACACTATCTTTTCAACCATCAAATCCCATTCCCCATAAGGAATCAAGTCACAAGAAAACTCTGTCAGAACAGTTTCTCTATTTCCGGGAATATCCGTCGCTACAACAGGACAGCCAATAGCTTGGGCTTCCAAAATAACATTAGACATTCCCTCATGACTGGAGGTAGAAATGAGCAGATTGGCACAACTCAACCATTCAAAAATATTATCTTTCACACCAATAAGATGAATACGATCGCAGCATGGCTGCTGTGCAATACAAGCGGTAACCTCTGGGCGTAATGGTCCATCACCGATTAAAATCACATGGGCCTGAGGCTGTTTAGCAAGAACAGAAGACACCACTTCTATAAAACGACATGGGGACTTTTCGGGAGATAGTCGCATGATCCCCATTAATATTTTGGCCGATAAAGGAATACCTAGCTGTTGAAGTGGTACCTGCCCCTCAACTCGCTTAGCCATGACAGCATTTTTCACAACGGGGATGCCAGATTCAGACAAATTTAGCCAGCGAGCATACGACTGCGCCCCGGCCATGGAATTAACACTCAAAACGATTCCTGGCAGCTCGGTCATCAGGCGATAGTAAGCTGCCAGCCTCGGTTCATCATAAACAGCCAGGTATTCAGGAAACTCTGAGGGGGCTACACACCTGCCAGAGATAATGATCTGTTCAACTCCCGCGAAAATGGCAGCCATGGAGGCAATGACATTGCCATCTTCAAGATAGGCGATAACCAGCTTGGGCTGAACACGTTGCATGTAGCGGTAGGCAGTGAGAATGCAGTGAAGCAGTCCGGGCTCAAAGAAGGGTGCCAATTGATTAGCCAACGGGTAGCTATTTTCCTCCAGCTGCAAGTTCGGCCAGCACTCGCGGGCAGAAGGCACAAAGTAGAGCTCTACACCGTGAGTACGCAAAAGCGCCTCCCAGTGATTAACCTCCAATTCCTTATTCTTCACCGAGATCAAATGTACTTCCCATCCCAGCTGTCGCAATCCGATGGCCAGCAATACCATCTGCCGCTCAGCTCCACCTTTGACCAAGAATTGAATATACAACACAACACGCTGCACTACCTGAGGCAACCGATGTGTACGGCGGTCGCGGATCAATCGTTCAAGTTTTTGCTGCAATATTTCCGATGGCTGGCATGTCGCCTCAACGTAGGGAGTAATATAGGGGTAGTCACCATAATGAGCTAGTTGCTCGATAATCTGCCCACCGAACTGCTGTAAATCTGAAAAGATGACAATCACAATCTCTTCTACGGGGTAATTATCAAGCACATTTGGCCCTACTATCGGAATGTCAAACAAGACTTGACCAACTTGAGGACCATTAAGACCATCGATGATGGCGATGAATGGATAAGGGGATTGAAGCACATGATAATAAAGGTTTCCCGCTACCCCCCAAGCAATCGCCTTGCGTTTCCCGGACAGCAGTTCCTGATGCAATAACGCATCAAAAGGCAAGGCATGTTTCATCGACAGATCCAGCATATGTCGGTTTCCTTGGAATTCAATTCAATGACAATATGGTCACATCTTGGCTGGATATAGCAGCAAAGATGTCTCGTTTGATTTCCTCCACAAAGGAGGCAGATGCGATAATCAGTACAGAGCCAGATGGAATTGAGCACTCGGATAATGATATGACGTCATAACCCATCACTTGGTAGTGTCCAAAGTTGGCCTTTTTATCGATCACGCTACGAATATGGATGCTTTTTTTAACCAGTTCCGGTGCCAGACACTCAAAGAATTCTCCCGCCCCATACACTATGACTTCGGTGGCCTCTTGACTTTGCATCAATTCCAGAAGTCTATCGATCGCTTGGGCATGCTTATAACGTGCATCGCGTAAGCCGACAAAATCCATCATTAAATCAGGATCCAGCCGACTCAGAGAACCTTGCGGCCAAGCCAGCCAACGCTCACCATAAGACATGTTTTTGCTGAACTTGCGATAGAAGGTTTCTATCCCTTCTGAGTGGATCCGCGCCAATCCGGAGGAATTAATGACTTTGTAACTACGCTCCGAGCCGAAGTTGTCTTCATGTACCAAATTGCCAAGATAGAGCACCTCGCTCGATACTGGGCATTCGACCAAGCGCTCCATCATTCGCATAAAAGAGAGTCGTTCATCCAAATCAGATTCGGCAATGCTCAGCGATTGATCCCACAACTGATAAGCATTAACTCCAGCCTCAAAACTCCGGATATTCTGCTGATGCTGGACACTGTAGCGAACTTCTGCCTGTCGCGGCACAACTTTCCCTTCCACCGTACGCCGATACCCCAGTGTGCTCCCTTCCAGACCAACGAGAACAATTTCAAAAATCTCTGGTGAACGGGCAATCTTTTTGATTCCCTTGATGGTATCGTTCCGCACCGGAATAAAGGCACTGATCGGCGTGATAACGGAGTTTTTGCTGCCTCTATGGTTACAGTAGAGCAACAGACTGGTCACCGGCTGTTGCTGCATGGCCTTGCTAATTTGAGAGGGAATAGTCCCACCACCACCCAGGTCGACTAGCAGATAGGGATCATCCCCGGTCAGTCCAACAAAATAATCTCGCATGGCCAGCTTGCTTTGCTGAATATTGCTCTTGATTTGATCGATATTTTTCTCAAATACATCGGCCATCAGTTGCAAACCATCTTGACCATCAATGGCTATTTGATCCAGGAACGCCAGCGGTGTGTCGAGAAAGGATGTCAATCTGACATCCTGAATCCCAAATTCATTGAAAAAGTCACGAACGGTGTAATTACGACGCATCAAGGTCTGGGAAACAGCCTCTTCCAGCTGGCTGTCATCTATCGCTGGCAAATAAGTCGCCTTGCGTGAGGCATAACATGTCTGACAGCGTATATCTGGGTACTGCTGTGATTGAAAATCGATCTGGCGGTTGATACAGGCAGCAAAGATCCCGCCCTCTCGCATAAGAGACAAAATGTTTTTTACCTGCAGTCGTTTGGCTGACTGCAGAATCCACTTGGCAAATGCCGTCAGGACGGGCCCAAGGATGAAGGCGCCATACGCGTAGAAAAATTGCTCCTCCTCGGAAAGTTGTTGGGGCATCGAGAGGACGGCCAGCTTCCTGGCATGTTGCATGGTCGATGACAAATTTACCCGGTAGAGCTTCTCGTTTTCCAATATCTCAGACAGATGGTCGGGTAGATCAAAATGCAAAGAGGCCAAGCCAAGTTGTTGTGCTGACTGCACATCGGCCTTCGGGTTATCACCAATATGCAAGACCTGTTCAGGCTTAATCCCCAACTGGGAGAGCACCTGCTGAAATAGGCCTCCACTCTGTTTGGTCAGGCCCAGCTCAGAAGAAACAAACAAGCGTACATTGTGAAGTTGCGGGCACTTCTGAATTATCAGCTCCCTCAGAAATGCTTCCGAAAGATACATGTCTGAGATGAAGATAACCTGCAGCCCGTGACATTGAGCTCGCTGCAAGATCATCTGTACCAGAGGATCGAGATAGACTATATCCCGTTCTACTTGCAGCTCCTCAGCCATGAGAGCCCTCTTGTGCTCGGCAGATAACGGGAGATGGGCAAAGATCTCGGTGAAACAGACCTCTTCGCGCGTACTCTGTTTTCTTGCCCGAGCCTCAGCTTCGATCCGACAAAGGCGGTAATCTTCCGCCTCCATCGGCAATGCCACACCATTCGCGAGCACCCTGCGGGCCGCCTCCTCAAAAACCCATGAGGGCTCACTGCAAGCTCGCCGAAAAAAAGTATCAAAGAGATCAAGAGACAGGTGAGTAATTTGACGTTGATATAGCAGATCATCCAGCCGCTGAAACAGCGCACAGCCATCAACCATCTGATGCAAGCCGGAATAAGATACTATTTTTTCATGACTCATAGGCACCTGATAAGATCTAATAAAGGAGCGTAAGACACCAGTTATTGGTTTGTTATTCCTAGTTCAAATGCCCCATAACATAGGGGTAGGCATTGCAGAAATTCATTATGCCTCGCTCGGCCAGCTTCAGTGAAATATCATCAAAATACGCGCTCGCAATGACCACCTGCGCATTTT
>NZ_CAWNYS010000018.1:0-7257 GCF_963878295.1 Aeromonas sp. HMWF014
GTCTTGAGGTAATCCATTGCCTTGGTGGGATGGGTCAGTACCTCGACATACTTTGACCAGAGGGTACCGGTCAGCTTGAGCCCGGCCCGCAGCAGACGGCTGCCTTGATGGGCGTCCTGCTCGTCGTCGTCATGATCGCCGGTAATTGGCTCGGGTTGCGGACGTGACGCCGGGGTCGGGCTGTCATCCATCATGGTAAGCAGGGCGCGCACCAGAGAGAAGCCATCTCCCATGGCGTGATGAAAACGCACCACCAGCGCCTGCCCACCGAGGGAGGTATCCACCAGGTGCATCTCCCACAGGGGGCGCTGGTGGTTGAGCGGGGTGGAGGCAAAATCGGCCACCAGCCGCTCCAGCTCCTCCTTGCCAGCCTTGCCCGGCAGGATCACCCGCTTGAGATGCTGGTCAAGATCAAAATCGGGATCGTCGCGCCAGTAGTACTCTCCCCCCTCCAGGCTGGCTTTTTGGTGAAAACGGGGTTGCACGCTCAGAGTGTACAGAAGGCTGGCACGCAGCTGGGCTTCGTCCAACTGACCGTCAAACATCAGCACGCCGACGATCTGCATCAAATTGTTGGGCCTGTCCATCCGCAGCCAGGCGGTATCGACACAGGAGATAAGTTCACAGGGTGACATGGTATTTTCCCTACCGTTTCGCTTATTTGTCCGCGGCCTTCTCATGAAAACCACATTATCGATGGCGAACAAACAGGAGTCCTATATGTTGGTGCCAATACGCTTCGATTAATTCTTTCTGTCTGGACAGAACGACACGTAGCGCCGTGAATATTTTATCGCAGAACAAATAATCAGCCCGTGCATACCCTCCCGATTTATTGTTATCCGGAGGGTATGTATCGTTCAATTAATATACAAATGTGCTAATTCGCAGCTACTGTCGGCGACGGTATTAAGTGAATATTTGAATGCTTGCCCCGGGTTATCCCTGACAGGGACAAGGCAGGCGATGATCGACATATTCGAGGATTTCCTGCTCCAGCACGCTGCGTACCGGCAGCAGCATCAGGCCGAGACGCACCTCCAGCTGCAGGCTGTTGTCGGTCAGGCAGAGAAAGCCATTGACCCCGGCGCCGCGAAACATCAGCCGGGTCTCCTCTTCATCTTCCCACTCACAGTCGAGTTCGTACTCTTCGCTCATGTCCTGTGCGATGGCTTCGGCGGCGAGCCGTACCCCCGCTAATCCCAAGGGATGCTGGCGGTTGACCTTGATGGTCGACAGGCTGCTGCCGACAAGGGGATCGTATAGAAACATGCTAACTCTCTGAGCGGTGACAACATTTACTGATATTAAACATATGAATCAAACAAGTGAAAGCCATTTGCAACATAATTGGGACTCACTTAACAAAGACGGTTGAGTAAATGCTCCATGCTTTTCTCCTCATTCCCGCTCGCGTTACACTAACAGGCAAAGGCGTACCTGAGTGGCAGCCCCGCTTCCCCTTCAGGGTTCATGCCCTCGTTTTATCTAGCCGCCAGGCCATTCGGTGCAGGTCACCAGAGAGCAGCATATGACCCAAGAGACACACATAGCCGATGACCCGCAAGCCGACGAGAGTACCCTGGGGCGGCTCTATCGCCAGCTCAACCGGGTTGCTTCCCTGCGTGAACAGATGCGCACCCACCCGGAAGATCAACAAGACAGGGACAGCTTGCGCCAGTGGCAGGCGGATCGGTTGGGCCGCAACCACGGCGATCTGCTGCAGAGCAAACGCTATGGCCCGGCTGCCGCATTTTTCCTGACGGATCTCTATGGTCCTGGCGATTGTGCCCGCCGCGATGCGGACGTGATGCGGGTGATGCCCACCGCCGAGCGATTCCTGCCGGAGTCCGGGCTCAAGGTGCTGGCGCAGGCGATCGAACTCGATGCCCTCTCCGAGGAGCTCGACTACCTGATGGTGGTGGCGCTGCGTCGCAGTGGTGCCATCCATCGGCTGACGGCAGAGGCGTATGCCCTCGCCTATCGGGAGGTGGGTGAACCCGAGCGGCGCGCCCATCAGATAACCCTGGTCACCGAACTGGGGCTCACCTTGGACAGGCTGGCCCGCAAGCCTTTCCTTGGCACCACCCTCAAACTGATGTCGGGACCGGCCCATCTGGCAGGCCTTGGCGAGCTCTTCTCGTTTGTCGACCGTGGCTATCGGGTCTGCCATCAGATGGGGAAAGCCAACGAGTTTCTGGACACCATCGCCAGTCGGGAAAGCGCCATCATGGCGGCGTTGTTTGATGGGGATGCCAGCGTGCTGGATTGACAGGTGGTGCTGGATACTGCAATAAAAAAGCGGGTCCGTGTGGCCCGCTTCTGTTACTGGGGGAAACCCGCGGATCAGATCACCAGCAGATCCATGAAGGCGTGGACCGGCGTGCCGGCCAGCCGCTTGCCATCCTGGCAGAGGGCGAGGATATCCTGTACCCGCTTGGCCGGGAAACGGGTGGCCAGATTATGCTGGAATTTTTCTACCAACAGCGGGATCCCCTCCTCCCGGCGGCGGCGATGGCCGACCGGGTACTCCACCTCTACCTTAGGAGTGTGAGTCCCGTCCTTGAAGAAGATCTGGATGGCGTTGGCAATGGATCGCTTGTCCGCCTCCAGATATTCGCGGCTGTAGCGCTTGTCCTCCTGCACCACCATCTTGCCGCGCAGCGCATCGATGCGGGGATCGGCAGCGATGCCATCTTCGTAATCCTCGGCGATAAGGCGACCAAAAATCAGCGGCACTGCCACCATGTACTGCAGGCAGTGATCCCGATCGGCCGGGTTGTTGAGTGCCCCCACCTTGCTGATGATGCGAATGGCCGATTCATGGGTGGTGAGTTCGATGCGGTCGATCTCGTCCAGCCGCCCTTTCACCTGACCGTGCAGCTTCATGGCGCACTCCACCGCCGTCTGGGCGTGGAATTCGGCGGGATAGGCGATCTTGAACAGCACGTTCTCCATCACATAGCTGCCGTAGCCCTGATGCAAGGCGAACTGGTTGCCCTTGAACAGCACGTCGTAGAAGCCCCACCTGGGGGCGCTCAATACACCGGGATAGCCCATCTCGCCGCTCATGGTGATCAGCGCCAGACGCACCGCGCGGGAAGTGGCATCCCCCGCCGCCCAGCTCTTGCGAGAACCCGCGTTGGGCGCGTGGCGGTAGGTACGCAGGCTCTGGCCATCAACCCAGGCTTGGGAGACCGCATCGATCACCTGATCCCGACTCCCTCCCAGCATGTGGGTCACCACGGCGGTGCTGGCGACTTTGACCAGCACCACGTGATCGAGGCCAACCCGATTAAAGGAGTTTTCGAGCGCCAGCACCCCTTGAATTTCGTGAGCCTTGATCATGGCCGTCAGCACATCGGCCATGGTCAGCGGCGCCTTGCCCTCGGCCACGCGGGTGCGCGACAGCCAGTCGGCGGTCGCCAGAATCCCCCCCAGGTTGTCGGAAGGATGGCCCCATTCGGCGGCAAGCCAGGTGTCGTTGTAATCGAGCCAGCGGATGATGGCGCCGATGTCCCAGGCCGCCTTGACCGGATCGAGGCAGAGCTGGGTTCCGGGCACCCGGGCACCATGGGGCACGACGGTACCGGGGACTATGGGGCCCAGGTGCTTGGTGCATTCGGGAAAGCGCAGCGCCAGCAAACCGCAGCCCAGGGTGTCCATCAGGCAGTAGCGGGCAGTATCGAGGGCCGCCTGGCTGGTGATGGGGTGGTTGCAGACATAATCGGCAATATCGACCAGCACCTGATCGGGCTCGGGTCTGTGGTTAACGTCGACGTTGGCGGACATCGTGATTTCCTTATCGTTGCTGTAGGGAGACGAAATGACGGGGGGCCGGGCCGACGTAATCGGCGCTCGGGCGAATGATCCTGTTGTGCTCGCGCTGCTCCATCACGTGGGCGCACCAGCCGGTGACCCGAGAGCAGACGAAAATGGGGGTGAACAGCTTGGTCGGGATCCCCATGTAGTGATAGGCGCTGGCATGGAAGAAGTCGGCGTTGGGGAAGAGTGCTTTTTCCTCCCACATCACCGTCTCCGCCTCGCAGGAGACGCGGTAGAGGCGTGTGTCCCCCGCCGCCTCGGCCAGCTTGGCCGACCACGCCTTGATGATGACGTTGCGCGGATCCGAGGTGCGATAGACGGCGTGGCCAAAGCCCATGATCTTCTCCTTGGCCGCGAGTTTTTCCAGCAGCTCGCCCCTGGCCTGAGCCTCATCCTGCCAGGGGGCGATCATCGCCATGGCGGCTTCATTGGCCCCGCCGTGCAGCGGGCCGCGCAGGGTACCGATGGCGGCGGTCACGCAGGAGAAGAGATCGGACAGGGTCGAGGCACAGACCCGGGCCGCGAAGGTGGAGGCGTTGAACTCGTGCTCGGCATAGAGAATGAGGGAGACATGCATCACCCGGCGTTCAAGCTCACTCGGCGCCTTCTGGTGTAAGAGCGCCAGGAAGTGGCCACCGATGCACTCCTCGTCGGTATCGAGCGCGATGCGTACCCCTTCATGACTGAACTTGTACCAATAAATAAGGATGCCAGGGAAGGCGGCCAGCAGGCGATCGGCCACTTCATGTTCGTGCTCGAAGCCCTCTTCCGGCTCCAGATCGCCGAGCATGGAGCAGCCGGTGCGCAGCACATCCATGGGATGGGCATTGGCGGGAATGAGCTCAAGCACCTCCAGCAGGGCACGGGGCAAGATGCGCAGTCGACGCAGTTCGCGCTTGTAGTCCAGCAGTTGCTGTTCACTGGGCAACTCGCCCTTGAGCAGCAGATAGGCAACCTCCTCGAACTGGGCGCCATCCGCCAGCTCCTTGATGTCATAGCCGCGATAGGTGAGTCCTGTGCCGCTCTTGCCCACGGTACAGATACTGGTTTCCCCCGCGCTCTGACCCCGCAGGCCGGCGCCGCTCAATGGCTTCTCTTGTCCCATAACCTTGCCTCCTAATCCCTGGATGTGAACAGACGATCCAGTGTCTGCTCGTAATGGTGATAACCGAGAAAGTCATATAACGATTCCCGGGTCTGCATGGTGTCCACGACGGCTCTCTGGTGGCCATCCTGGCGAATGTGCTGGTAGACGTTGAGCGCGGCCTGATTGGCCGCCCGGCTGGCGCTTAACGGGTAGAGCACCATGTCGACGCCGTGCTCGGCGAGCTCGGCCTTGTCAAACAGTGCTGTCTGGCCGAATTCAGTCATGTTGGCGAGAATGGGCACCCCGGCGGCCTGCTTGAAGCGGTCATACTGACCGAGATCGGTCACCGCCTCGGCGAAGATCATGTCTGCCCCGGCGGCCACGTAGGCGGCGGCGCGCTCCAGCGCCGGGCCAATCCCCTCCACCGCCAGCGCATCTGTGCGCGCCATGATGACGAACTCCCCGTTTTGACGGGCATCCACCGCCGCCTTGATGCGATCGCACATCTCCTCCTGCGAGACCACCGCCTTGTTGGGCCTGTGGCCACAGCGTTTCTGGGCCACCTGATCTTCCATGTGCACGGCGGCAACACCGGCGCGCTCAAAGGCGCGAATGGTGCGGGCGATATTGAAGGCGCCGCCCCAACCGGTGTCGATGTCGACCAGCAGGGGCACCTTGGTCGCAGCGGTGATCCTTTCTGCGTCGATCAGCACGTCATTGAGGGAGGTCATGCCGAGATCCGGCAGGCCATAGGAGGCATTGGCCACCCCGGCGCCGGAGAGATAGAGGGCCGCAAAGCCGCTACGCTCGGCCATCAGGGCCATGTAGGCATTGATGGTGCCGACGATCTGCAGGGGCCGTTCGTTGGCGAGGGCGGTGCGAAAACGCAGGCCTGCCGAGGGGGTAAGGCTGGACATCATGACTCCTTTCATTTGTCTGGTCTGACTATCTAATATCACGTTTACGTTAACGTCAATCATACTTTCGTGGCAGAACGGCGTCAGGCAAGACAGGGCGCGGGTTTTAGGGTAAATTTCACCAATTCCTTCAACAGATTGAATCGTAATGTCGGATCCCAATCCCGTGATCGTCTGCCCGGCTTGCGACTTGCTGATCGAACGCAAGTTATTGCCCCTGCGCCGCCACGCTCACTGTCCCCGCTGTCATCAGCATCTGTATGGACGCTATGCCTTCCGCTCCTCCCAGTTGATGGCCCTGACCATCACGGGGTTCTTGCTGCTGCCCTCTGCCTTCTTCGAACCGCTCATCTACCTGCGTCTGGCCGGGGTGAACTCGGACGCAAACTTGTTAAAGGGCATGTTGGTGCTGATGGTCGAGCACGAATTCTGGGTGGCGGGGCTGGTATTCTGGTGCGCCGTACTGGCGCCGGTAGGCTTGCTGCTGGGGATCTTTGCACTGGCCTCCGGCCTTGCCAAGCGCTGGCACATACTGGCGCCGACCTTAAGAGCCGTGGAGGTATTTCGTCACTGGGCCATGCTGGAGGTCTACATGGTCAGCCTGCTGGTCGCCCTGTTCAAGCTGATCGACATCGCCGATGTACGCCTCGGCGGCGGCCTGCTGAGCTTGGGGATCCTGATGCTGCTCAACATGACGCTGCTGATCCTGTTCGATCCTGCCCCCTACTGGGAGCGCGTACCACTGGAGGAGCCGGATCATGTCCCAGACCAGCGCTCGTGAGCTGGGGCTGTGCCGCTGCCACACCTGTGGCCTGCTGGTGCGCTATCAGGCAGGCAGCGTCTGCCCCCGTTGTCACAGCAGGTTGCAGGTTCGTATCCCCCACTCCCTGGCCTGGTCCTGGGGCTTGCTGGCGCTGGCCACCTTCATGTTGCTGCCCGCCAACCTGTTGCCCATCACCCATTTCTACAACAAGGGGTTATTGCAGTCCGATACCATCTTCAGCGGTATCATGATGCTCTACCGCAGCAAGATGTCGGGTATCGCCACCATAGTGCTGACTGCCAGCATCATAGTGCCGGTGGGCAAGATTTCGGGACTGGGATGGATCTGCTGGCAGTTGCAGCGAACCACGCCGGTGCGGCGCAAGCGTCAGCTCATCATGTATCGCATCATCGACTTCATCGGCCGCTGGTCCATGCTGGACTTGTTCGTCATCTCGCTGATGGTGGCGCTGGTGGATCGCGGCGTGCTGCTCAATGTACGGGCGGGACCCGGCGCCACGGCGTTTGCCGGTGTGGTGGTGCTGACCATGATGTCGGCCCGCATGCTGGATACCCGCTTGCTCTGGGACAAGGCGGCCCGTTGATGGTCTGGTGAACGCATATCCCGCTTGTCCTGGGATGGGGATGCCCCGAATAGTGAATAAC
>NZ_CAWNYS010000018.1:7267-8678 GCF_963878295.1 Aeromonas sp. HMWF014
AAGGAGTCGGTATGATCGGGGCTGAACCCGTCATTGAGAAGCGTCGCTGGTTGTCGCCAGTCTGGTTGTTGCCCGCCATTGCCCTCTTGCTGGCAGGTGGCTTCGTCTACCAGCAGTTTGCGAGCAGTGGCCAACTTATTCGCATCAACTTTGCCCAGGGCAATGGCATCTTGCCGGGCAAGACCCAGGTGCGCTATCAGGGTGTGGCTATCGGTGTGGTGCAGGAGCTGGCGCTGGCCGAGGACGGCCGCAAGATAGCCGTGCTGGCCAAGATTGACAGTCGTGCCCGGCCGCTTATCCGCAAGGGGTCCGACTTCTGGCTGGTGAGCCCCAAGGCATCACTCACCGAGATCTCGGGCCTGGATACTCTGGTCTCTGGCAACTACATCAATCTGCAACCCGGTCGGGAGAACAACCCGCTGGAAGAGGAGTTTGATGCGCTGGATGGCCCTCCCCCCGGCTATCAGGCACAGGGGCGCATGCTGCACTTGACCGCCGATTCGCTGGGATCTATCGGGATCGGCGCCAAACTCTATTTCCGCGGTATTGAGGTAGGCAGTGTCATCAACACCCGTCTCGGCCAGGACAACCAGAACGTGATCCTGGATCTGGTGATCGAGCCGCGTTTCGAACACCTCATCAAGGCCGATACCCGCTTTTGGAACATCAGTGGCATCAAAGGCTCCTTCAGCCTAGCCGGGGTCAATGTGGAGGCTGGCAGCCTTACCTCCATACTGAGCGGCGGCATAGCGTTTGACTCCCCCAAAGCCTCCCCCGAGCCGGAGAAAGGCCAGACCTTCGTCCTCTACAAGGGGCTGGCCGAAGCGGCCCGTGGCGAGCGGATCGACATAGTGGCCGGTGATCTGCCCATCAAGGAGGGAATGCCCATCCTTTTCGAAGGGATCGAGATTGGCCGGGTTGACCCCGTTCGCCTGACCGACAAGGGTCGAGTGGTGACGGCGTTGATCAACCCTGAACAGGCATTTCGGATCACCGACAACAGTCGCCTCGTCTGGGAGACAGTCTCCTTCGGTGCCGCCGGCCTCAAACATGCGGATCGCCTGCTGGCCGGCCCGGCCATTCGCCTTGACTACGTGGAAGGTGACAGGGTCAGGGCCATGACCTTGAGCAGCAAGGATCAAGTCAGTGGCACCCGGGTCACTCTGCAGGCCGACGATCTGGCGGGGCTCAATGAAGGGGCTCCGCTCTGGTACAAGGGGCTGCCGGTAGGCCAGATCAGTCAGCTGACTCTGGATGCCAAGGGCAATGCCAGCGTCGCTCTGGTGGTCAACAGCCAGTATCAACATCTGCTGGCACGGGCCCGTTTCTATCGGGCGGCGCCGCTGCAGATCGAGGCTGATCTCAGCGGTATCAAGGTGGAGACCAGTCCGGCCAGCGCCTGGATCGGCGG
>NZ_CAWNYS010000019.1:0-6940 GCF_963878295.1 Aeromonas sp. HMWF014
GTGTTGGTGATGGTGACCCTGGGGGGCAGGCCCAGCTCCTGCTGGCTGCTGGCCAGCAGGGTGGGCAGCAGGTAGTTGCCTATGGTCTGGCTGGCGCCGAGGCGCAGCTGGCCGCTCGGCTCGGCGTCGGGGCTGAACAGGGTTTCGATATCCTGCATCCGGGTCAGCAGCTCTTCGGCGGCCGGTTGCAGCAAGCGCCCCTCGTTGTTGAGCTGCAATCTGGGATGGATGCGATCGAACAAGGGGGTGGCGAGCTGGCGCTCCAACTCCTGCAACGACTGGGAGACGGCGCCCTTGCTCAGGCAGAGCTCGTTGGCGGCCAGCCCCAGATTGCCGTAGCGGGCGATGGTGGCGAATACCTTGAGTTGTTGCAGGGTCAACTTCATGTTTGGTTAGCCTGAACGATTGGTTCGATTCATTTAGATATCGTAAACGATAGCTGCTCTTTATCCTATGCCCATCGTCTCTCACAAGAGGTTTCAGACATGATCGCAAGCACTCGTCAATCCTTGGGCAAAGCCCCGACCCCCATGGCGGGCCTGGCACTCGGGATCGCCAGTCTAGGTTGGTGCTGGGAAAATGCCGGTCAGTTCGATGGTCGCCTGCAGTTGCTGGGCGCCGCCGTCGCCGCCGTGCTGCTGGTGATCCTCACCTTCAAGTTTCTGCTCCATCCGCGCCTGCTGTGGCAGGATCTGGCCCACCCCGTGGTGGGCAGCGTGGTGCCGACCTATGCCATGGCCACCATGGTGGTCTCCAAAGCCGTTGGTATGTTGAGCCCGGGCCTGGGCGAGGGGCTCTGGTTGTTTGCCGTGGTACTGCACCTTATCTTCCTTGCGACCTTCATCTGGCACAGGGCCAAGCAGTTCGAGATCCATCACATGGTGCCGAGCTGGTTTGTGCCGCCGGTGGGCATTATCGTGGCTGACGTCGCCTTTCCCGGCGGCCAGTTTGCCGTGCTGGCCGACGCTCTGCTCTGGTTCGGCCTGCTCTGCTACGGCCTGATGTTGCCGTTGATGCTCTACCGCCTTATCTTCAGCCATGAAGTGCCGGATGCCGCCAAGCCGACCATCGCCATTCTGGCGGCCCCTGCCAGTCTGTCGCTCGCCGGTTACCTGACGGTGACCGAGGATCCTTCCCTGCTGCTGGTGGCCGTGCTGCTGGGGATCGCCATCCTGATGACCGGCATCATCTACCTCGCCTTCTTCAAGCTGCTGCGTCTGCCGTTCTCACCGGGGTATGCCGCTTTCACCTTCCCGCTGGTGATAGGTGCGACTGCCCTGTTCAAGGTGGGACACCTGCTGGCGCAGTGGCCGCAAGCGACCCACTATGTGGCGCAGATCAATCTGCTTGCCCACTTCGAACTGGGCGCCGCCACCCTGATTGTCGGCTACGTGGCCTTGCGTTATCTGATGTTCTTCCTGCCGCTGGGTGAGAGTGGCAGGGTGTCCGGCATGGCCCGGTATGGAGCCCGCCGCTAGGCAAAGATCCTGTTGGGGATCAAGGGGATAAGGGGTCAGTCAACGAGAAGAGCATGGGTGATGACATACTCCAGTGGCCAGACCTAGTGACTGCGCTTCGCCAGCCGGAGCGCTTTTTTGTCTGCTGTTAAGTGTCGAAGGAGACTTTTTTGCCGCTGGGGAATCCATTTTTTGAACCAGCGCTCACCCTGAGGTGCTCATGATGAATTTCACTGGTATTACCTGTCAGGATGAATACAATGCAACCCCATTTTCTTCGTTTGACCTCATTCATGTCTTCCCTAGATCCTGTGTTTGACACCTCTTTTCAGACCCGTTTATTGCGACCGCGTTACTGGCCAAGCTGGTTGGCATTGGGTGCGCTGTGTCTGCTCGCCTTCGTGCCGCCGCGTTGGCGTGACAAGCTGGCAGAATGGCTGGCGCCGCTGGTGCTCAAGGTCTCCAAGAAACAGATCTACATCGCCAAAACCAATCTGGATATCTGCTTTGCCAACAAGAGCCAAGCCGAGCGTGATGCCATCCTGATGACCTCGATTCGCATCGGTCTTAAGACTCTGCTCGGCTTTGGTGAGTTCACGGTGCGCAGTCCCGCCTACCTGATGAAGCGCATCCAGGTGAGTGGCTGGGAGCATATCGAGGCGGAGCAGGCCGCCGGCCGCCCCATGATCCTGGTGGTCCCCCATAGCTGGCCAGTCGATGCTGCCGGCTACTACTTCACTCAGCGCGGCGTGCCAATGTGCACCATGATGAAGAGTGCCCGCAATCCGGTCTTTGACTGGCACATCAATCGGGAGCGGGCCAAGAATGGCTGCCGTGTCTATGAACGCAGTGCCGGTATCAAGTCGGTGATCAGAACCATCAAGCGTGGACACAGCTTCTTCTATCTGCCTGACCAGGATCATGGCCGTGAGGCGAGTATCTTCGCTCCCTTCTTCGGCTATCCCAAGGCAACTCTGCCAGCCCTGCCACGTCTGGTGCAGCTCAGCGGTGCCCGGGCTGTGCCCTTGCTGGCCTGCTATGACGAGGCGCACTACTGCTACCGTCTGGAGATAGAGGCGCCGTTTACGGATTATCCCAGCGCCGATCTGATGGCGGATACTTGTCGCATGAATGACATGGTGCAGCAGCAGCTGACCCGCCATCCCGGCCAGTACATGTGGTTCCTCAAGATCTTCGATACCCGTGAGGATCAGGAAGGGCCGGATGGCCTCTACGAAGAGGGCATTAAGCGGATCCGCGGCGATCTTCCCCCTCGTCCCTGAGCGGGTGTCAGCGCTGTTTGTCATGGCCCTTCGGGGCCATTTTTGTGGGCGCCACGCCTGGGCTTGCGCAGCCCCTGGCACCCCAAAGTGGAAAAAAATATCAGGATAATTACAATAACCGTTTATTTTTTATGACTTGATGGTGGCCATGTCCTCACACGATCCGGTTTTTGACTCCTCATTTCATGCCCGTCTGCTCCATCCGCGCTGGTGGGGCAGTTGGCTGGCGCTTGGTTTTTTGTGCCTGCTGGCCCTGGTGCCTCACGGCGTACGCGGGTGGTTTGCCAATGCCATGGCCCCGGCGTTGCTGCGCCTTTCCAAAAAGCAGGCTTACATTGCCGAGACCAATCTCAAGATCTGTTTTCCCGAGCTGGATGCGGCCGGACGCCGCACCCTCTTGCTCAAAGCGATCCGCACCGGCCTCAAGACCTTCATGGGCTTTGGCGAGCTGACCCTGCGCAGCGCCGCGCATCTTAAAAGCCGCATCAAGGTGCGGGGCTGGGAACATATAGCGGCGGAACAGGCCGCCGGGCGTCCCATGATACTGGTGGTGCCTCACACCTGGGCGGTGGACATGATTGGCCGCTACCTGAGCGACGAGGGGCTTGTTCTGTGCACCATGATGAAGAGCCCGAAAGATCAGGTATTTGACTGGTACATCAACCGCGAACGGGCCAAGGGGGGCAAGGTGTATGAGCGCAGTGTCGGCATCAAGCCGGCCATCAAGGCCATTCGCAGCGGCGCCAGTTTCTTCTACCTGCCGGATCAGGATCATGGCCGCGAGGCCAGCTTGTTCATCCCCTTTTTCGGCCACCCCAAGGCGACCCTGCCAGCCCTGCCCAAGCTGGTGGCGCTGACCGGCGCCAGGGCTGTGCCCATCTTCGCCTGCTACGACGAGGATGAAGAGTGCTACCGGCTTGAGATTGACCCCCCGTTTGATCCTTACCCCACGGACGATTTGACCGCCGACGTCAACGCCATGAATTGCATGGTGGAGCGACAGTTGCGCCGTCATCCCGAGCAGTACATGTGGTTTCTCAAGATCTTCGAAACCCAGGAGCATCAGGAGGGGCCGGACGGTCTCTATGAAGAGGGGATTAAGCGGATCCGCCGCGGTCTGCCCCCCGAACCCTGAAGGGAAAGACATCGGTTGGCGTGTTGGGCACAGGGCGGCGACAAGCGCTTGTCCTGCAAGCGATGTGGTGGGCAAAAAGTCGGCAATTAGGGCGCCGCAGGGCGCCAGATAACAGGGATATGCACGCAGGCCCCACAGGGGCTATCTTCTGATGCGCAAATAGGGTAAAAGGGCGGCCATGAAAATTCCAAATCGAATCCAACCTCTGGTTGATGACGGCCTGGTCGATGACGTCATCAGCCGGCTGATGAGCGGCAAAGAGGCCGACGTCTATGTGGTGCGCTGCGGTGACGAGATCCGCTGCGCCAAGGTCTATAAAGAGGCGTCCAAGCGCAGCTTCAAGCAGGCTGTGGTCTATCAGGAAGGGCGCAAGGTGCGCAACAGCCGCAGTGCCCGCGCCATGGAGAAGGGCTCCAAGTACGGTCGCAAGCAACACGAAGAGGTGTGGCAGAACACCGAGGTCGACGCCCTGTTCAAGCTGGCGGCGGCCGGGGTGCGGGTGCCACAGCCCTATGTCTGCCTCGACGGCGTGCTCCTGATGGAGCTCATCACCGACGAGGAGGGCAACGTGGCCCCCCGTCTCAACGATGTGGCGCTCTCGTCCGAGCAGGCCATCGCCGATCACGCCAAGGTGATCCGCTACGTGGTGCGCATGCTCTGTGCCGGCCTCATCCACGGCGACCTTTCCGAATTCAACGTGCTGGTGGATGGCCAGGGGCCCGTCATCATAGATCTGCCTCAGGTGGTGGATGCCGCCGCCAACAACCAGGCCAAGGCCATGCTGGAGCGGGACGTCAACAACATGCGCAACTACTACGGCATGTATGCCCCCGAGCTGCTCAAGACCCGCTACGCCAAGGAGATGTGGGCGCTGTTCGAAGATGGCAAGCTGACCCCAGAGAGCGAGCTGACCGGCCTGTTCGAGGAGAGCACCGAGGCCATCGATATCGATGCCGTGCTGCATGAAATCGAGAGCGCCGAAGAGGAAGCCCATGCCCGTCTGGCCCGAATGAACGCCGAGCAGGAAGACAGCTACTGATCGCCCTTATCACCACGTCATCAGTCACACCATGAGCGCCTTAGCGGCGCTCTTTTTATTGGGCCCGCACTGAGTCAGGCTGGCCGCCATCCAGAGGGAGAGATCCGGTAAAACCGCACCCAGCAGTTATCTCCGGCATGGTAGCGGCGATCCAGCCATTGTCCGTTGGCAGATTCAATGATCTTGAGGGAGGCTTCATTTGTTTCGTCGCAGCTGATGAGCACTGGGCTGGTCAATACATGTTGCTGCAGCCAGAGCAGCAGGGTACGGGCGACCCCTTCAGCACGGCGGGAAGGGCGTGTCTCGTAGCCGATGTGGCCAAGCCACGCCCGGGTGGCCGGATTGTCGCCGTGGCGCAGGCGCAGGGCCCCGAGGATCTCCCCTTTCTCAAGCGCAAAGTAGGTAGTGGTAGGCGGATACCCCGTGGGTAGCTGGCGTCCCTCGGCATGATGAAGCAGGCTTTGCAGCCAGCCATCGGGATCAAACTGCGCCACCTGATAGAGCGGCAGGCCTGCTTCACCGCATTCGGCCACATAACGGCGATAGGCGGGCGCATCGGCACGTTGCGCGGCCCGGCACACTATGGTGGCCGTCATGCGCGCAGCGCTGCCGTCTGCCGGGGCTTGGCCGCGCCACCGACGTGCGACAGCGTGACAAACAGCACCAGCCTCGACAACTGTGCTGAGGAAAACAGATTTTGCATTAAAGGGTCTCTACGGGCTTCATCCTGCCGGTCACTGTGTCTCGACCCTGAGGGTCGCCATGACAGTGCCGGATGACAACATGCATCCCGCTCATTATCAATGACTTGAGCGGCTGTAGTCCGATAGCGACCACAACCGGAACGATGGCGGCAGCTGATTCGATTCATCAAGGACTCGAGACGAGGATGTCGATCGCGCTACTGATCTGAGTGGGTCAGGTTGGCTGCACCGGCAGTGCCATGACGGTGGCCTCCCGGCCCAGGTGGGCGAGCAGGCGGCGCACATCGTCCAGCGTGATGATGAGGGTGGCGGTGTTGACCAGCGGGTGGCACTGCACCTGTTTGGCATGCCAGATGGTTTGGTCCACCACCAGCGTCACCGCCCGTTCTGTGTCGCGCACCATGGCGAGCAGGGTGACGGCGCCGGGGGTGAGGCCGAGCACCGCATTGAGCCGCTCGGGGGAGCCAAAGCTCAGCCGCTTGACCCCGAGCACCATGGCCAGCGCCTTGAGATCGACCCGACTCTCCTCCGGCGCCACCACCAAAAACAGCCGTTCACTTTTCGGGTCGCGCAAAAACAGGTTCTTGGTCCTGGCGGCGGGCAGATCGGGCAGCAGCTTGCTCGCCTCCTCACAGGTGAAGACGGGGGCATGGTCGATGCGCTGGTAGGAAATGGTCAGCCGGTCCAGCAGGGAATAGAGTGTCACCAGGGCTCCTTTGTAGTAGGCAAATAGGCGCAGGGAACGGGCCGTTATGACTGGGCACCCGGCGCATGGGCAGAGGGTCGAGCTTACCAGCTTGGCGCCTGCCGCGCAGCCTGGCGTGACGATTGCGGCCAGGCACTGTATGAACGTACAATAGTCTCATCCCAAGGCCGACCTCTTTATCCTGAATGACTGCGACCCAGCCCACTGTGACTGTCACCTCTCCTGCCACGCCTCCTCGCGACGGTTTCATCCTGACCCGTCATGGCCGGGACGTACGTGGCCGTGCCGGGCAAAGGGGGCGCACCGAGATAGTGATGTGGCTCTGGAGCGCGCAGTGGCCGGTGCGGCTGGTGGTGCCGGGGCAAGAGCCCGTGTTCTTCCTGCCGCAGAGCCACATGCAGGAGGCGGCCGAGCTGTTCAAGGGGGCTGGGGTGAGCGGGCGATTTCGCCGTCTGCCCATGCACACCTTCGATGGGCGTGCCGTGGTGGGCTGCTATTTTTCGACCCTGAGCGCCTTTCACCGTGCCATCGAGCTGCTGCTCATTCGCGGGCTGGAGCACTTCGAGGCGGATATCCGGCTGCCGGAGCGTTTCCTGATGGAGCGCTTCATCACCGC
>NZ_CAWNYS010000020.1:0-3162 GCF_963878295.1 Aeromonas sp. HMWF014
GTAGCAGCACAGTGCGGCCTATCTCGCGGCGCAGCACCTCGGCCACCTGGCGCATCACCTGATGGCTGGTGCAGAGGAAGAAACAGCCCCCCGGCGTCTTGTTGATGAGGGGGATCATCAGCTGGGCCAGCTGTTCGCCACGCCCGAAGGCATTGGGCTCGGGCAGATAGCGGGGCACACAGAGCCGCGCCTGCTCGGCATAGTCGAACGGACTGTCGAGGATAAGCTCGGCACTGCCCGCGAGTCCCAGCTCGGCCACAAAGTGATCGAAGCGCATGTCCACCGTCAGGGTGGCGGAGGTAAAGATCCAGGCCACCTCGGGGCGCAGTACCTCGGCGCCAAAGCGCTCGGCCACCGAGAGCGGCGTCAAATTGAGGGAAAAATGGAGCCGCGAGCAGTCATACCAGTAGGAGAAGCCGGTCTGATTGACCGCCAGCACCTCCCCAAGGCGGGTGCGCAGCTCGCAGATCCGCTCGAAGGCGTGATCCAGCTGCTCGCCGCGCCCGAGCGCCAGTTTCAGCACCTCGTAGCAAAGCCCGATGGCGTCGTTGAGACGGGCTAACGCCTGCCCCCAAAGCGGCTGGCGCAGCATGTCACGGGTATTGCCACGACCGCCATCCACGCCAAAAGCGAGACGCAGATCCTGACTGGCGATGGAGAGCCGGTCCGCCGCCTTGCCGAGCTGGGCCATGTCGTGCGCCTCGGCCCGATAGGCCAGCTGGATATCCTGCGCCAGATCCTGGATGGTGCGGCTGCCCACCGACTTGCCGAAGTAGTTGGTGGCGATCTCCGCCAACTGGTGCGCCTCGTCGAACACATACACTTGCGCTTCGGGCACCAACTCGCCAAACCCTGTGTCTTTCACCGCCATATCGGCGAAGAAGAGGTGATGATTGATCACCACCACCTGGGCATCCATGGCGCGGCGACGAGCAACCACAAGATGGCAGTCGTCGTAATAGGGGCAGTCACGCCCGAGGCAGTTATCGTTGGTGCTGGTGACGTGGGTGAGGATCTCGGCGTTTTCCTGCAACCCCGGGATGTCCCCCACATCGCCGTTATCGGTAGCCGTGGACCAGGATTTGACCTTCACCAGATCATTGAGCACTTCCGGCTTTTGCAGATGGGATTCGCTCAGGAGCCGGTTCATCCGCTCGATGCAGAGATAGTTACTGCGCCCCTTGAGCAGGGCCACTGGCGGGGTGTAGGAGAGCGCCCCTGTGATGGTCGGCAGATCGCGATAGAAGAGCTGCTCCTGCAGGTTCTTGGAGCCGGTGCTGATCACCACCCGCTTGCCGGACTCCAGCGCAGGGACCAGATAGGCATAGGTCTTGCCGGTGCCCGTTCCCGCCTCCACCAGCAGACGGCCACCGCGCTTGATGGCACTGGAGACGGCCTCGGCCATGGCCAGTTGCGGGGCGCGGGCAACAAAGCCGTCGATGTGGCTGGCCAGAGGGCCATCTGGCTTGAACAGGGTCTGGATGGTCAAAAGGGCGTCCCGCAGCAAAAGCGGGCATTATGCCAAAAATGCGGTTAAAACGGGACTGATAATGCGTTCAGACGAAGAGATCGATCTGGTGCTCGGGATCCGGCTTGTGATCGTCCTCTTTAGGCTTTGACTGATCACGCTTGGCAGAGGGATAGGCCTGCTGACGCTGCTGGGACTCACCGTTGTCGGTGCTGGTCTTGCGCAGCTGGTGCTTCTGACTGATCTGGGTCACTTCCCGCTTGATGTCGTCAGGACTCGGGGTCGCTGGCGCCCTCGGTAAAATGGGGAACAACAGGTCCTGGCTGGGCATGATGGCGACTCCTGTAGGGGTATTGTCTAGTTATCGACCAGAAAACCGTTTCCTCAACTTTAATCGATCAAATCACAGTTTCCGGTTGCATTTTCTGTCAAGGCAGGTAGTGTAAATCAGGCGTCAACTACGACATCTTATTTGTAAAGGATTGATTACATGCAGTTCACCACCCTGAAGACTCATCACCACCATCATCCCGACTAGTCTTTCAGGAGGTTGGCTGCTGGAAGACACTTAACTGGTGACTTCCAAAAGGACCGCAAGATTCATAAACCCTCGGAAGCACATACTTCCGAGGGTTTTTTCGTTTTTGACTAGAAGGAAATCGAGCAAATGGAAACACAACGCCTGCGTATCGCCATGCAAAAGTCCGGTCGTCTGAGCCAGGACTCCCAAGCCCTGTTCAAGAGCTGTGGCCTCAAGATCAACCTGCGTGAGCAGCGCCTCATCGCCCATGTGGAAAACATGCCCATCGACATCCTGCGGGTACGTGATGACGACATCCCGGGTCTGGTGATGGAAGGGGTGGTTGACCTTGGCATCATAGGTGAGAACGTGCTGGAGGAGGCGCAACTCATTCGCGCTTCCCAGGGGTTGCCTGCACAGGTCAAAACCCTCAAGCAGCTCGATTTCGGCGGCTGCCGCCTCTCGCTGGCGGTGCCGGATGATGTGACCTACACAGGGCCAGAGAGTCTGGCAGGCAAGCGTATCGCCACCTCTTATCCGGGGCTGCTCAAGCGCTTCTTCGACGAAAAAGGGCTCGCGTTCAAGAGCGTCATGCTGGGTGGTTCGGTGGAAGTGGCCCCCCGTGCCGGGCTGGCCGATGCCATCTGCGATCTGGTCTCCACCGGCGCAACGCTGGAGGCCAATGGCCTCAAAGAGGTCGAGGTGATCTACCGCTCCAAGGCGGTACTGGTGCAGACCCCCAACCCCTTGTCCGATGCCAAGCAGCAGCTTATCGACAAACTGCTGCCCCGCATTCAGGGGATGCAGCAGGCGCGCGAGAGCAAGTACATCATGCTGCACGCCCCTAAAGACAAGCTCGATGCCATCACCGATCTGCTGCCGGGTGCCGAGCGCCCCACCATCATGCAGCTGGCCGGTGACACCAATCAGGTGGCCCTGCACGTCGTCTCCAGCGAGACCCTGTTCTGGGAGACCATGGAGCAGCTCAAGGCCCTCGGCGCCAGCTCCATTCTGGTGCTGCCCATCGAAAAAATGATGGAATAAGGAAGGGATATCATGCAGACCCTGATCTGGAAGACCCTCTCTCCTGCCCAGCAGGCCGACGTGCTGACCCGCCCCGCCCTCAATGACGAGGCCGATATCGGCGCCGTGGTCAAAGAGATCATCGCAGCGG
>NZ_CAWNYS010000021.1:0-102 GCF_963878295.1 Aeromonas sp. HMWF014
ATTTGCCTTGAAATACTGTGCATAAAACAGGAGCGATACCGCGCTGACCCGATTTGATATGCCTGTCGAGAATGCCAACCATCAACAGAGGCTCCTAAGTTG
>NZ_CAWNYS010000021.1:112-10987 GCF_963878295.1 Aeromonas sp. HMWF014
GTCAAAGCGGGTGACCATGACCTGCTTGAGCAGCCAGTGATGCTGTTCAAACACCCCTTCCTGCGCCTGGAGGATATCGATCAACCTGCGCTCGGGCGTGAAGCGATAGAGGGTAATGCCGGTGAGGGCGCCATCGTTGCGCACCCCGTTGATGTTGACAAAGTTATTGCCATCGCGGGCCCACACCCCGTAGGCAGAGACCGTCAGTCGCCCCTCAGACAGGGCGCCCGCCTTGATATCATCCGCCATCCGCTTGGCGATGGGCGCCACATACTCACCCATCAGGCCCACCAGTATCATCAAGGGGATGGCAGTCTTGAGCGCCGCCATCACGATACTGATCTTGGAACGCCCCACCGCCTGCATCACAACCAGCTCCGAGCTGCTCGCCAACTGGCCCAGCCCGATGAGCCCACCCAGCAGGGCGGCCAGCGGGAAGAACTGAACCGCCTCCTTGGGCATGGAGAGCATGACGAAATAGAGCGCATTGATCATGTCGTAGTTGCCTTCCCCCACGGCTCTGAGCTGCTCAACATATTTGATGAGCGCAGCCAGCCCGACCAGGGTCAGTTGACACAACAGGATTGCCATGAAAATGACCCTGCCGATATATCTATCGAGAATGCCAAACATCAGCCGAGATTCCTAAGTTGCAGCATCATACTGATTCGCCTTGAAATACTGTGCATAAAACAGGAGCGATACCGCGCTGACCCATTTTGATATGCCTGTCGAGAATGCCAACCATCAACAGAGGCTCCTAAGTTGCAGCATCATACTGATTTTCTTTTGAAATAGAGAGTCTTGATCCCGTTCCACCAGCTGGTGCCCTGCAGGTTGAGCGGCAGACCGATCAACAGCAGATAGGCCAGCGGCACCAGGAACATGCCCGGCCAATGAGGCAGGCGTCCGCTGTCGATGGCCGAGCGCGCCGCACTGAGCAACAGGAAGTAGGAAAGATAGAGCAAGATGGCAGGCAGCAGCTTGGCATAGCGCCCCTGACGGGGGTTGACCCTGGCCAGCGGCACCACCAGGAAGGTGAGTACCAGGATGGAGAGCGGCAACGACAGGCGCCACTGCAACTCGGCCATCATGCCGTTGTCCTGCGTACCCAACAGATCCAGAGTCGGCTTGGCAGCCGCCTTGCGGCTGGAGCGCTCCATCTCCTGCTGGCGGATCACCAGGCTGAACTCATCAAATTCGGAGATCTGGAACTGCTTGCTGCTGAAGTGGCCCTCGTAGCGGGAGCCGTCCTTCAGGGTCAGCCACTGCAGGCCGTTCTCATCGACCGTCACCACCCCTTCCGTCGCCACCACCACAGAGGGCGGTTTGCCCTCCTGAGAGCGCTGCAGCACGAAGATCTTCTGCAGCCGGGAGCCCTTGTCGTTCAGCTCCTGGATGTAGACAACGAGCCGCCCCTTGTCGAGCTCCATGAAACGGCCCGCCTGCAGGAAGGAGATACCCGGATCGGCCTTGAATTCGTCGATTACCTGATACTCGCGCTCCTTGGCCTGAGGGGCGATCCAGCCGGTATTGAAAGCGGCGATGGCCGCGGTCAGCAACGCCAGCACCATGGCACTGCGCATCACAAAGCGGTGGCCGAACCCCACCGCATGCATCACAGTCATCTCACTTTCGGCATACAGGCGACCGTGAGCAAACAAGATGGCTAAAAACAGGCTGATAGGCAGCATCAACAGCGCCATATTGGGCAGGTTGAGCAGCAACAGGGTAGAGACCAGGCGTGTTGGCACCTCGCCATCGGCAGCATCACCGATGATCTGGATAAATTGTTGACTGACAAAGATAAGCAGCAGCACGAACAACACTGCCAGCTGGGTTTTCAGGGTTTCCCTGAACAAATATCGGAAAACGATCACAGTCATTCCCAAGTAAACTTGTGTTTTTAGTTGAATGCCTGAAAAATAGGGCCGTATATTGGATTTTTACCAGTTTGAACTGCGGAGCCTATGGCTGTTCGCTCCGCCTCTGATACCCCAACAAGCACCGCATTATTCAATAAAAGGTGCCTTTTGTCTTTAGGATGTAGGAGATTCCATGGAGTTCAGTGTAAAGAGTGGCAGTCCTGAGAAGCAACGCAGTGCCTGCGTCGTGGTCGGCGTGTTCGAGCCGCGTCGTCTCTCTCCGGTTGCCGAACAACTGGACAAGATCAGCGATGGCTACATCAGTTCGCTGTTGCGCCGTGGCGACTTGGAAGGGAAACCAGGCCAGATGCTGTTGCTGCATCAAGTACCAGGCGTGCTCAGCGAGCGCGTATTGCTGGTCGGTTGTGGCAAGGAGCGGGAACTCGACGAACGCCAGTACAAGCAGATCATCAACAAGACCATCACCACCCTGAACGAGACGGGTTCCATGGAAGCGGTCTGCTTCCTGACAGAACTGCACGTCAAGGGTCGGGATACCTATTGGAAGGTGCGCCAGGCGGTGGAAACCACCAAGGCGGGCCTCTACAGCTTCGATCAGTTCAAGACCAACAAGGCCGAGCCGCGCCGTCCGCTGCGCAAGCTGGGGTTCAACGTCCCGACGCGTCGGGAACTGACCATAGGTGAAAAAGCCATCTCCCACGGTCTGGCGGTGGCGAAAGGGGTGCGGGTCTGTCGTGACGTGGCCAACATGCCGCCCAACATCTGCAATCCGGCCTATCTGGCTTCCCAGGCTCGTCGTCTTGCCGATGCCTTCGACAACATCACCACCAAAGTGATCGGTGAGCAGGAGATGGCCGAGCTCGGCATGAACTCCTATCTGGCAGTGGCCCGTGGCTCCGACAATGAGGCCATGATGGCCATCATCGAATACAAGGGCAATGCCGATGCCAAGCCCATCGTGCTGGTCGGCAAGGGTCTGACTTTCGATTCCGGCGGCATCTCCATCAAGCCAGCCGAAGGCATGGACGAGATGAAGTACGACATGGGTGGCGCCGCCTCCGTGCTCGGCACCATGCACGCCCTGGCTCAGTTACAGCTGCCCATCAACGTCATCGGCGTGCTGGCCGGTTGCGAGAACATGCCGGGTGGCAACGCCTATCGCCCGGGTGACATCCTCACCTCCATGTCCGGCCAGACCATTGAAGTGCTGAACACGGATGCGGAAGGTCGTCTGGTGCTGTGTGATGCGCTCACCTATGTGGATCGTTACGATCCCGAGACTGTCATCGACGTGGCGACCCTGACCGGTGCCTGCATCATAGCGCTGGGCCACCACACCACGGGTCTGCTGGCCAACCACAACCCGCTGGCTCACGAGCTGCTCAACGCCTCCGAGCAGGCCGGCGATCGCGCCTGGCGCCTGCCGCTGTTCGACGAGTATCAGGAACAGCTGGAGAGCCCGTTTGCCGACATGGCCAACATTGGCGGGCGTCCGGCTGGCACCATTACCGCTGCCGCCTTCCTGTCACGCTTCACCAAGAAGTACAACTGGGCCCACTTGGATATCGCCGGGACCGCCTGGAAGAGTGGCAAGGATAAAGGCTCCACCGGTCGTCCGGTGCCCCTGCTGACCCAGTTCCTGCTCAACAGGGCTGGCGTGGATATCGAAGAGAAGGAGTAACTCCCCTGCTCCTTCCGATGGCTGCATCGGAAGCGCGGGAGTTGCCCAGTACCACAAGGAAGAGGCCCGCCTCTTCCTTGTTTCATTCTTGAATCAGTGAGTGGCAGGCGGGAAAACTCCCTGTCAGCCTCTTCGGCGGTCAATAGTCCGTCACCGCAAACGGGATCAACCTGATGAGCCAAGTGACCTTTTACCTGATGAGCGAGCCGGATGACGCGCAGGCCACCGCCGTCGAGCGGCTCGCCTGTCAACTCGTGGCCGATGGCTGGAGCGCGGGCCATCTCTACCTGCTGTGCGACGATGCGGCTCAGGCCCTGCGCCTGGACGAGCTGTTGTGGCAACTGCCACCGGAGCGCTTCGTGCCCCATCAGTTACAGGGTGAGAGCGGTCAGGCACCGGTGGAGATCGGTCATCAACCGCCGAAGCGGCGCTATGCTCGCCTCATCAATCTGGCCAGTGCGACACCTTTGTTTGCAGGACACTTCGCTCAAGTGGTAGATTTTGTCCCCACTGATGAAACTCAAAAGCAGCAAGCCCGCGAGCGCTACAAGCACTATCGCCAGGCAGGCCATACCCTCGAAATGAGGGATCAGCCCGTCCTTGCCGCACAGGATCCAGCGCAGCCATGACTGCAACCTATTGATCCAAAAAAAAGAATCAACACCAGACTCCATCCATCCAGATTACGGCGAGACCATGGAAAAGACTTTTAATCACAACGCCATCGAACAGGCGCTCTATCAGCACTGGGAAACCCAGGGTTACTTCAAGCCCCACGGCGACACCAGCAAAGACTCCTTCTGCATCATGATCCCGCCGCCGAACGTCACCGGCAGCCTGCACATGGGCCATGCCTTCCAGCAGACCCTGATGGACACCTTGATCCGCTACAACCGCATGCAGGGCAAGAACACCCTGTGGCAATCAGGCACCGACCACGCCGGTATCGCCACCCAGATGGTGGTTGAGCGCAAGATCGCTGCAGAAGAGGGCAAGACTCGCCACGATTACGGCCGTGATGCCTTCATCGACAAGATCTGGCAGTGGAAGGAAGAGTCCGGTGGCACCATCACCCGCCAGATGCGCCGTCTGGGCGACTCGGTAGATTGGGAGCGCGAGCGCTTCACCATGGATGAGGGTCTCTCGAGCGCCGTGCAGGAAGTGTTTGTCCGTCTCTACGAAGATGGCTTGATGTACCGCGGCAAGCGTCTGGTGAACTGGGATCCGAAACTCAACACCGCCATCTCCGATCTGGAAGTGGAAAACCGCGAGATCAAGGGCCATATGTGGCACCTTCGCTATCCGCTGGCCAACGGCGCCAAGACAGCCGAGGGTCAGGATCACCTGATCGTCGCCACCACCCGTCCGGAAACCATGCTGGGCGATACCGCCGTGGCAGTGAACCCGGAAGACCCGCGCTACAAGGCGCTGATCGGCCAGCACATCCTGCTGCCGCTGGTGAACCGTCTGATCCCCATCGTCGCCGACGAACACGCCGACATGGAGAAGGGCACCGGCTGCGTGAAGATCACCCCGGCCCACGACTTCAACGATAACGAAGTGGGCAAGCGCCACAGCCTGCCGATGATCAACATCTTTACCTTGGACGCCCACGTGCGTGCCGAGGCCGAAGTGGTCGATACCAACGGCAACCCGAGCACCGCCTACGACACCGCCCTGCCGGGCGAGTTCGCCGGTATGGAGCGCTTCGCCGCCCGCAAAGCCATCGTGGCCAAGCTGGATGAGCTGGGCCTGCTGACCGAAATCAAGGATCACGTACTGCAACAGCCCTACGGCGATCGCGGCGGTGTGCCCATCGAGCCGATGCTGACCGACCAGTGGTACGTGCGCGTGGCACCGATGGCCAAGACCGCCATCGAAGCGGTGGAAGATGGCCGCATCCAGTTCGTGCCCAAGCAGTACGAGAACATGTACTTCTCCTGGATGCGCGACATTCAGGACTGGTGCGTCTCCCGCCAGCTGTGGTGGGGTCACCGCATCCCGGCCTGGTATGACGACGCCGGCAATGTTTACGTGGGCCGTGACGAGGCGGAAGTGCGTTCCAAGCACAGCATCCCGTCCGTGACCGTGCTGCGTCAGGACGAAGACGTGCTCGACACCTGGTTCAGCTCCGCCCTGTGGACCTTCTCCACCCTGGGCTGGCCGAACAACACCGAAGCACTCAAGACCTTCCACCCGACCGACGTGCTGATGAGCGGCTTCGACATCATCTTCTTCTGGATAGCCCGGATGATCATGATGACCATGCACTTCATCAAGGACGAAAACGGCCAGCCGCAAGTCCCGTTCAAGACCGTCTATATCACCGGCCTTATCCGTGATGAAGAGGGCCAGAAGATGTCCAAGTCCAAGGGCAACGTGCTGGATCCGCTCGACATGATCGACGGCATCTCACTGGAAGATCTGCTGGAGAAGCGTACCGGCAACATGATGCAGCCGCAGATGGCCGAGAAGATCGGCAAGCGTACCGCCAAGCAGTTCCCGGAAGGGATCGACGCGCACGGTACCGACGCCCTGCGCTTCACCCTGGCGGCGCTCGCCTCTACCGGTCGTGACATCAACTGGGACATGAAGCGCCTGGACGGCTACAACAACTTCTGCAACAAGCTGTGGAACGCCTCCCGCTATGTGCTGATGAACACCGAAGATCAGGATTGCGGTTTCTCTTCGCAAGGCAATGGCGGCGAGATGCAGTTCAGCCTGGCGGATCGCTGGATCCAGTCCCAGCTGCAAGTGGCCATCCGTGACTTCCGCACCGCGCTCGACACCTACCGCTTCGATATCGCGGCAGGCGTCTTGTACGAATTTATCTGGAACCAGTTCTGTGACTGGTATCTGGAGCTAACCAAGCCGGTGCTGGGCAAGGGGTCCGAGGCTGAGCAGCGTGCCACCCGTCACACCTTGGTGACTGTGCTGGAAACCCTGCTGCGTCTGGCGCACCCGATCATCCCGTTCATCACCGAGACCATCTGGAAATCGGTGGCACCGCTGACTGGCGTGCACGCAGACACCATCATGCTGCAAGCCTTCCCCGAGTTCGATGCCGCCAAGGTAGACGACACCGCCATGGCGGATCAGGAGTGGGTGAAGGAGTTTATCGTCAGTATCCGCAACATCCGCGCCGAGATGAATGTGGCGCCGAGCGTTGCCTTGAACGTGCTGCTCAAGTGCGATGCCAAAGATGCCCAGCGCGCCGGTGACAACGAGGCTTTCCTCAAGTCCCTGGCCCGTCTGGAATCCATCCGCGTACTGGCGGACGGTGAAGTGGCTCCCCTGTCAGTGAAGAAGCTGATCGGTGCCACCGAGCTGATGATCCCGATGGCCGGTCTCATCGACAAGGACGCCGAACTGGCCCGTCTTGCCAAAGAAGTGACCAAGCTGGTCGGCGAGTGCGCCCGCATCGAAGGCAAGCTCGGCAACGAGGCCTTCGTGGCCAAGGCGCCGGAAGCCGTCATCGCCAAGGAACGCGAGAAGCTGGAAGAGTACCGCGCCCAGCTGGTGACCCTCGAGACCCAGCAGGCCGAAATCGCCGCTCTGTAAGGCAGCTGAGCTGCATGAAAAAGCCCCCCTGCAGCAGGGTAATACAAGCCGGTTAAGGGCATGTGAGGCTCAGCCCGCGAGGGATAAGGGCAAAAGAGTGAGGGAGGCATCATGCCTCCCTCTTTTTATTGGATGCCAGTCAGGGCAAAGGTGCCAGCCACATTGACGCGTTAACCATGGCACAGTTCCTGTTATTCAATATTTCGGATATTTAGTCACAAAAATGGTTAACTGACTGGCATTCCCCTCCCGCAGGGGGCTTTTTGTTGCCATAAATCCCTTCTCACGGCCTTTCTTCGCCCCTTTGTACAAAATTAGCGAGCCAAATCACCTGCTTTCACAAGCACATCGCCCCCAAATTCATTACACTGCCAGCGATCTTTTCTACTCGGAGTGCTGTTGCAGTATGGAAATATTGATCCTGTTTGGATTGATTTTGCTTAATGGCGTATTTGCCATGTCGGAAATCGCCATCGTTACCGCACGCAAGGCTCGCCTCAGCAAGATGGCGAGCGAAGGCAGCGACTCAGCCGCCATTGCCCTCAAGCTGAGCGAAGATCCGACCCATTTCCTCTCCGCCGTCCAAATCGGCATCACCAGTATCGGCCTACTCAACGGTATCTACGGCGAATCACTGCTGGCTCAACCGCTGGCCTTCTGGCTACAAGAGTGGGGCATGGCCGCCAAGAGCAGCAGCCTGCTCGCCACCGTGCTGGTCATAGTGGTGATCACCTACCTCTCCATCATCGTCGGTGAACTGGTGCCCAAGCGCCTCGGCCAGCTCAACGCCGAGCGCATCGCCTGTCTGGTGGCTCGCCCCATGTTGTGGCTGGCGGCCATCACCCGCCCCTTCGTCTGGTTGTTGTCCGCTTCCACCAAGGCCAGCCTGCGCATCCTGCGCGTCAGCCAGGAGGGCGGAGCTAACGTGACCCAGGAGGAGATCCACGCCATGCTGGTGGAGGGCTCCGAAGCCGGGATCATCGAAGATCATGAGCACACCATGCTGCGCAACGTGTTTCGTCTCGACGAGCGCAGCCTCTCCTCCCTGATGGTGCCACGCAGCGATATCCGCTATCTGGATCTCGCCCTGCCGCTGGAGGTGAACCTGCAACGGCTGGTGGAGTATCGCCATAGCTTCTTTCCGGTTTGCGATGGTAGCCTCTCGGATCTGGTGGGCATACTCAACGTCAACAAGGTACTGCACGCCTACATCAAGGGGGAACCCATCGATCTGGCGGCCCTGACCCAGGATGGCAGCCTGTTACCGGAGACCCTCAATGGCCTGGAGCTGCTCAATCACTTCCGTGCCCACTCCGAGCACATGGTGCTGGTGGTGGACGAATACGGTGAACTGCAGGGGCTGGTCACCCAGCAGGATCTGCTGGAGACGCTGGCGGGTGACTTCCAGCAGGATAACAGCGATGACAACTGGGCCTTCCAGCGCACCGATGGCAGCTGGCTGCTCGATGGCCTCATTCCGCTGCCGGAGTTGAAGGACTGTCTGGGACTGGTTCGACTACCGGAAGAAGAAAAACATCACTATCACACCCTTGGAGGGCTTATCATGCTGCTCCTTGGCCGTGTTCCTCAGACCGGAGATTTGGTGGCTCTGGAGCAGTGGCAACTGGAAATTGTCGACATGGATGGTCTGCGCATCGACAAGGTGCTCGCCATGCCCTTGATCGATCAACCCAGCTAATTTACGCGGAGCTTGTGAGTATGGAGCAGTTTTACCAACTGGCTCACGCCTTTATGCATCAGGATCTGGCGACGCTGTCCGATCCCAAGATGGCCTTCATGGTCTGCGGCGTGTTGCTAACTTTTCTTGTGCTGGAGAACGGGTTCATCCCCACCGCCTTCCTGCCCGGCGATAGCCTGCTCATTCTGACGGGTGTACTCATCTATCAGGACGTACTCCCCCTTGGTATAGTGCCACTGCTGATCCTGGCCACCTTCGTCGGTACCTGGTTCGGCTATATGCAGGGACGCTTTCTGGGCCATACCCGCATGTACCATCGCCTGATGTCCCACATGGACGACAAGCACAAGGAGAAGGTGTTCTACCTGCTCAACAAATACGGCATCCTGACCCTGATCACGGCCCGCTACATCGCCTTCGTGCGCACTGTCTACCCCTACATAGTCGGGGCGACCGAGATCCCGCAGGGGCGCTTTCTCGTCGTCAATCTGGTCAGCTCCATCATGTGGATCACTCCGCTGGTGAGCCTGGGTTACTACCTGAGCCACACCAAGCTCGCGGCCAAGTACGAGTCACAGTTCCTCAGCATCATTCTTTACCTGCCGCTGGTACTGCTGGTCGGTGGTATTGTCGCCCTCATCTGGCGCTGGCTGAGCAAAAGTAAAACCGTCACCCCACGGGATTGAGACAAATGAAAAAGGCCATCGCAAGATGGCCTTTTTTTATCGAAATAATGGCGAATTCCCCCTGATACCCTTGTAAAGCAGGGGTAAAAATGAGTGAATCTACCGCCTTTTTTTCGACGTGAACGGAGTCGGTAGTATGCGGTGTCGGGTTAGCGCAATGGCGCTGGTATATGCATTGGTTGGACTGCTGGGCTTGCCGGCAGCATTGGCTGCCCCCAACCCGGCCAAACTGCAGTTGCAATCGAGCAGCGCACTGGTGATGGACGTCAATACGGGCAAGACCCTGTATCAGAAGAATGCCACCCAGGTGCGGCCGATCGCCTCGCTCACCAAGCTGATGACGGCGCTGGTGGTACTGGATGCCCGTCAGGATCTCAACCAGACCCTGACCATAGATCAGAATGACAGGGATGCCATCAAGCACACCTATTCCCGGGTCCGCTTTGGCAGCAAGGTCAGCCGCCGCGATGCGCTGCACCTGGCACTGATGTCCTCCGAGAACCGGATGGCCTCGGCCCTGGCACGCCACTATCCCGGTGGACGTCCCGCCTTCATCCGCGCCATGAACAACAAGGCCAAGCAACTTGGCATGCGCAACAGCCGTTTCTACGACTCCACCGGCCTGTCGACGCGCAACGTTTCCACCGCCCAGGATCTGGCCAAGCTCATCTCTGCCGCCTATCGCCAGCCGCTGATCCGTGAATTCACCCAGGACACCGACAAGGAGATGCGTTTCAGCACCCCCGCCTACAGCCTGATGTTCAACAACACCAACCCGCTGGTGAAAAACCCGGACTGGGATGTTCGCCTCTCCAAGACAGGTTTCACCGACGAGGCGGGCCGCTGCCTGGTGATGCGCGCCAAACCCGACCGCCAGGAGCTGGCCATCGTGTTGCTCAACTCGGTGGGCAAACGCACCCCTATCGGCGATGCCAACCGCATTCGCAAGTGGCTGAAAAGCTGAGTTGCCAACCCGGAATTGGAAAAGGATGCTGCGGCATCCTTTTTTATTACCCGTAAAACACCACAGCTGGCGGTACAAGAGGTTGGCTGTTACCCCCTGAGCGATGGCATGGCACGCTATCCCCCGTTGCAACAACAGACATACAGCGCGCAGGCAGAGGCGGTAAAAGAGACAGGGTATAACCCCGATCAGAAGAGCGGCACCAAATAACGGGAAGCGAAGCAGAAGAGATGGCAAGAGCAGATCGACAGGACAGTGAACGACCCGTCACCACGGAAGCAGATCCGCACCGCAGAGGTGAATTTCGCACATAAAAAAACAGCCCCGACCTGAGTCGAGGCTGTCTGTATGGTGCGCCCGGGAGGATTCGAACCTCCGACCACCTGGTTCGTAGCCAG